>JASFGH010000014.1:0-18972 GCA_050123865.1 Desulfobacterales bacterium
AAACCGCATGATCAATGCCCGTGCGGAAACCGTAGCTGAAAAACCTTCCTTTAAAAATGCGTTTAAGAAACGCAGATGCCTGATTATTGCCGATGGCTTTTACGAGTGGAAAGGCCCCAAAGGCCATAAGCAACCCATGTTGATTACGCTGCCTGATAAAAGGCCGTTTGCATTTGCTGGTCTGTGGGAAACCTGGGGCAAAAACGACCCGCAAACGCCCTACCGGTCATGCACCATCATTACGACCTAAGCCAGTCGTTCAGTCCGCGACATTTATCATCGCATGCCGGTAATTTTAAAGCCCGAAGTATACAGCCATTGGTTGAATCCGGCCAATCAAGATACAGCGGATTTATCGAAAATTCTTGAGCAAGAATGCCTAACCGAACTCACCAGCCATCCGGTATCCAGGCAAGTAAATTCTACGCGAAATAATGATGCTTCAATAATAGAACCCATCGACGAATGATATTGTACGTGGGGGAAAGAAACCCGAATCTTATTGGATTTTAGACATACGCTTTGACGGAGATCGTGTCAGGGTCTGTACAAATGAGATTCAGTTTGATATGAACCCACCTTCCTGAAAAAATACACAGGTCAGCACAAGATAAGAAAGGGCAGTGAGTCACTGCCCTTTAAGAAAGCAGAAAAAATGCTTGCAGGTCTGCTCCCACAGGTCCAAAGCTGTCAGTTTCAAGATTGATTATTGGGAAGGAAAGCGTCTTCGGTCAACTTTTCTGCTTCCGGCCTACGTTTAAAATTCATTATTCTGTTCAGAAAGCGTTGAAGCCTTTGCTCACCGATCAGGCGGATAATCACCATCGCCGCGGCCACCGTGGTCCCAATAATCAAAACGCAGGCACAGCTTTTAATTGTCTGGCGTCCGTCCTGCGACCATATCTTTGTGATCACAAAGATCAACCCTCCTCTCAAATGAACGTTTGCACCCGCATAATTTGAGCGCCCGGCCACTTCTATCGCAAATTCGAAGATGTTTCCTCGGAGCTCAGCGATAGACTGCAGGATAATAGAATTGGCCTCCCGCCACACGAAATGGCTTAAATCTCGTTTGCCGGATACTCGGTTCATCCCGGCGCTCCTCAGCGGAGGTCAACCCCCCCTCAGCTTCTGGAAGAAGCAAAAAGCGTGCACGTTTGAGCAACTGGTCGAAAAATAAAAATTATTAATAAATACGAAATGTTGACTTTAATAGAGTCTATTAAACCACAGATCTACATGAAATGGATTTCCCAACTATGGGAAATACAAAGCCGAACTCGGGACGCGATGGCGGTAATACATCTGTGAGCCGATGTTTAGCGGTTCACTTCACCCGCGGTTAGCGATTCAAGGCGCATGTGCTGGGATCGCCAGACATTATTTTCATTGGCAAAGCTTCCGACGTTTTTGTTCGTCAAATGCTCGACTATCTTGATATCTTCAACAGCCAGATCTTCATTCCCCATTTTGGTGTGCAGGGTGGCACGGCTGTAATAGGCGGCACCATATTCCGGATCGAGCTCTATTGCCTTTTTAAAATCGGCAATCGCCTCGCCATCATTTCCCTGACGTTCCTTTGCGAGCCCGCGCAGGTGATAGGAACGCGCCAGGTCAGGCTTAAGTTCAATCGCGCGATCAAAATCAGCGATGGCTTCTTCCAGCCGATCCGACCTGAAAAATGCCGAGCCCCGGCTCATGTATGCAAGCGCGTGGTCCGGTTCAATCTCAATCGCCCGGGAAAGGTGCTCGATGCTTTCATCGTAGTTGTTTTTTAGAAAAGAGAACATTCCGGTAATATATTCATTGTTGGCTTCCGTATTAGTCGTCATCATACACCTCCATGTCGTAATAAAAATTCAGTTTGTCTAAATATTGTCTAATATTAAGCAAGTTGGAATAAATGTCAAGCTGATCAGCTTTTCCGCCAGCTTATGGATTGTCGCTGATGAAATGGATTTTGCGTCGGTGCGAAAAAAATGCAACGGGGCTGGGTATTCCCGGAAAGGTTTTGGACGACGTTGCCGCCATCGAAGTTATAAGGTGGGCTATTAACCCATCTTGCTGAGCATGTCGCGAAATTCCGAGATGTCCTGCGGACAGAAGACGTTCAATTGCTTCAGGTCTGCCAGGCAAGACTGCATGCCGCGCCCGCCAACGATGATGGCTACGTCGTCGGCCACGTACTGGCGCAAACGTTTTATCTCACGTAAGGTCTGCCTTTCAGCACCACGATAGACGATACTGAGGGTCACCGCCACGGCGTTTTTAAAAACAGCAGCTGCGGCAATTTCCTCGACCGGCAGATTGGGGCCGAAATAATAGGCATGCCACCCGGCCTCTGCGGCTGTGATGGCTGCAATTAGGGCACCCAGTTCATGCCAGTGATTTGCAGGGGTCGCCACAACCATTTTGGGCATCGCCGCTGCCGGGTGGTAGGCGGAAAGCATATCGCGCAGAAATGACAGCAGAATTGATGAGGCCATGTGCTCGTTAATGATTTTGAGTTCTCCTTTGGCCCAGCGCACACCGATTTCCACGATCAGTGGCAGGATCAATTCTTCAAAAAGCGTTGGCCTTGTCAGCATGACGGCAGCCCGGTTCAGGGTGGCCTCGAACGCCTGCTCATCCAGGTTCAAAATGGCCGTGTGGCAGGCTTCTAAAAATTCCGCCGGGGTTGCGAGGCCCGCTTGACGATTTGCCCTCGGTCCGTTACCTGCAACAGAGTTGGCAATAATTCCTAAAAGTGTTTTGTCGTCCAGTTCGGAAAGCTGCGCGATGCGATGCCCGATTCCGGTGACTTGCTGCAAAAGCTTTAGATGCTGAATGTCGCTCTCGGAATATAGCCTGCGACCAGTGGGCGTACGGCCGGGCTGTACGACACCGTAACGCTTTTCCCAGGCACGAATCACATGCGCGCTCAAACCGGTCTGACGCGCGACAAAGCCAATCGGATGTATCTTTCGATTATCATTCATGCCGGTAAGCTAACATACTAAGACAGAGATGTCAAAAAAATTAGACAAAAAATTGACAAATTTATCATGATAACTAATAAAATATCTTCCTGGATTGGATAAAAAAAATAGAACACGAGCACCGCAGCCTGTCCCAGGCCGCGCCAGCTGAACCCATCAGATAACTCTGGCTTCATCATCAGATAAACACCCATAAAAACCACCAGCACCCCAACTATTTTGGGTATTAATTTCTCCTCACTTTTTTAATAAATCCGACCCCACTGTAATGCTTTGCCGGGGATGCTTCCACACGATTCTTGCGATCTTTAATTAAAATAGCGAAGACGGGTCTTCTGATTTCTGACCCCAGACACATAGTGGTAGGTAATTTAGGTTATAAAATTATGATACGAATTACCCAATTTTAATATTTTTGAAATTTATAAATTTTATAATATATTGATATATATATAAATATCAAAATTTAAGGCGGTGGCATATTTTTTGCACTTTGCAAACTTTGTCTGCGCACGCCTTAACCTTCAACGCTTGGGTTCGGCTCGCAGCAGGCACTTCTATCGGCTGGGGGGCGGGTTCTCATATTACCCCTTTTACCCTTCAAATTGGTATGCCTATTGGGAACCCCAACCCCCTTCTCCTCCTATAGTCATTTATTGAGCGGGGGGCTCATCAGGGAGCGCGACCTAGTAAGGTCACTGCCAGGTTCGAATCCTGCACCCGCTCCATTCCAGAACGAATCAAAATTAGTTTAATTGCCCTCCTGGGATTGATTTAATAATCATGGTGCGGACCCTCCTTTTCGGGTCGAAAAAGCCGTATTATATCCCAAACCCGCCCTTTAGCGTCCGTAATTCTTAGAGAACGAATCCGTATTATGCTCATCGATGCGCCGTCTGTTGGTCAGTTGAGTATCAATTTGATATAATCTACCTACCGGTAGGTAATTTTCTTGACAAGGCCGAATTTATGCCATAAACAGAGTTTGCACCAATATCTGACATTCACACGAAAAAACATCGTATGGAAAATAAAAATCGGCCAAACGCAAAAACGGCAGATGCCCGGCAGCGGCTCCTGGAAACAGCCATTGGCATGTTCGCTCAAAAAGGGTATGCCGGTACATCCGTGCGCGAAATTGCGGAGCAGGCCGGCGTGAGCAAACCGGTTCTGTATTACTATTTTAAAAGCAAGGGAGGTCTTTTTCTGGCCATCTTGGAGATGGCCGAAAATTTACAAAAGCAGCTGCTGGCCGAGGTTTTGGAATCGCAGGGTACGGTGTTGGATCGACTCGTGTTGCTTTACCGTCGGGTATATGAAGAGGTCGAAGCGCACCAGAGCTTCTATAAGATGATTCATGGCCTTATATTCGGGCCGCCTCAGGGGGCGCCCGACTATGACTTTACGCGTTATCATCGCCACATGATCGGGGTCATACGGAAAATATATCATGCGGGGCTCAGTGCCGGCGAGGTTAAAAAAATCGATGCCGACGATGTCGCCTATATGGTATTGAGTCTGATCGATTTTTGTCTGCACGTGGATCAGGTTCAGCCTCAGGCGTCAGATCCGCAGCGCGCCGAAAGGCTTATGCGGATAGCCTTTAAAGGAATCGACCAAGGGACGGAAAATTAAATGCAAACCAAACGTTTTTGCTTATTTCTGGCCGTATTGTTGTGGGCCGGCCTTTTAGCATCCGGCTGTGATGATAAAGCCGGGCTCGCTAAAACCGACGCCCGGGCAGATCTGCCCCCGGCGGTTCCGGTTACGATTATGGAGATCAAGGCGGAGCCCATACGGGATATTATATTTTTACCGGGCACAACCGAAGCCTGGCAGGATGTCAAGGTAGCCGCCGATACCGCCGGGCGCATCGAGTGGATCGGTCCGCGCGAGGGTGACCGTGTCAACAAAAATGATCTGTTGAGCAAAATCGATGTTTCCGCCCTCAAGGCCGCTCTGGATCATGCCAGGGCCCAGTATCGATTGGCCGATGACCTTTACCAGCGGCGTCAGCGCCTTTTCGAGCGCAAGATCATTGCCCAAGAGGAGCTGGATCAGAGCAAAACCCAACGCACGCTGGCAGCCACCGATCTGCAACAGGTACAGGTCCGATATAATCATGGCTTTCCGCGCTCGCCGATAAACGGGGTCATTAATCATTTATATGTGGATGCCGGCGAATTTATCGACACCGGCAAGCCAATCGCCGACATAATCAATGTTGAGCGCATTAAAATCAATGTCCGCGTGCCGGAGCTTGACGTCCGCTTTGTCCTGCAGGGCCAAAAAACACCGGTCAGGATCGATGCCTTTCCGGACCGGACACTCAGCGGGACAGTGGATTTTGTGGCCTTTAAAGCCGATCCGGCCACCAAAACCTTTCTGGTGCGCACGGTGATCGAAAACCCATTTGGTGATATCCGCCCCGGGATGATCGCCAGAGTGGCGTTTGTACGCCGCGTGATTCCAGATGCACTGCTGGCGCCGCTTTTTGCACTGGTGGACAAAGGAGGCGAGCGGCTGGTCTTTGTAGAAAAAGACGGATTGGCGCAATCGCGTACCGTTGGCATCGGCGTGATTGAAGGCGATCGCGTACAGATCACCAGCGGTTTGAATCCCGGCGATCACCTGATTGTCAGGGGGCAGACCGAAGTCGAAGACGGCATGAGGGTGCGCATGCAATGATTCTCAATCAATATGCACTCAAGCGGCAGATAACCGTGCTGGCACTGCTGGTGGTCATTGTGATTGCCGGCGTGTACTGTTATGTCACATTGCCGCGTGAATCCTTCCCGGACATTACCATCCCATATGTATTTGTAACCACCACCTATGAAGGCGTGGCTCCGGCCGACATGGAGGAATTGATCACGATTCCCATTGAGCGTAAGCTCAAGGGCATTGATGATGTCGAGGAAATCCGCTCAACCTCTGCCGAAGGCCTTTCCACGGTGGCCATCAAATTTTTACCTAAAGTCAACCTGGACGATGCTTTACAGAAAGTGCGCGATAAGGTCGATCAGGCCGAAGGGGATTTGCCGGCGGATCTGCAGGATGATCCGGTCATCAAGGAAGTCAATTTTTCAGACATGCCGGTCATCCGGGTGGTGCTATCGGGTCCTTTCAGCCTGAGGCGGTTGCAAAACCTGGCCGAGGATATGCAGGATCGGCTGGAGTCCATCGCTGGGGTCCTGGAGGCCCGCCTGACAGGCGGGCTGGAACGCGAAATTCATGTGGAATTCGACCTGGATCGTGTGCGGGCCTACAACGTTCCATTTTCCAGCATTGTCGGTTCGGTCAACAACAGCAATGTAAATATGCCCGGTGGCAGCATGGATATCGGCGAAGGCAAATACCTGGTACGCGTGCCGGAGGATTTTGAGCATCCCTCAGAAATATTTTCGATCGTGGCCTTCGTGCGGGATGGGAAACCGGTTTATCTGCGGGATGTCGCCACCATCAAAGATGCTTACAAAGACCCGCTGACCCGCTCCCGCATCAATGGGAAAAACAGCGTCACCATCGGCGTCCTTAAGCGCAGCGGTGAAAACATCGTGCGCGTCACCGAAGAAGTCAAGCGGGTCGTCAACGATATGCGGCCCGAGCTGCCGCAGACCCTTCAAGTTGATCTGACCGCCGATCAGTCCAACGACGTGCGGCTGTTGGTGGCAGATCTGGAAAACAACATTATCTCCGGTCTGATCCTGGTGCTGACGGTCATCTTCTTTTTCATTGGCGGACAGTCCGCTGTCTTTGTGGCTCTGGCGATTCCCTATTCCATGTTCATCACCTTTATGCTGCTGACCGGATTCGATGTCACTTTGAATATGGTGGTGTTGTTTTCCCTGATTCTGGCGCTGGGCATGCTGGTGGACAACGGTATCGTTATCGTCGAAAATATTTACCGCCACATGCAGCAGGGCAAATCCCGCCCGGAGGCAGCTGCCGTGGGAACCGACCAGGTCGCCTGGCCGGTAATCACGTCCACCCTGACCACCCTGGCTGCCTTTTCACCCATGCTGTTCTGGCCGGGAATTATGGGCGAGTTCATGGGATATTTGCCCATGACCCTGATAATGGCCCTGAGCGCTTCACTGTTTGTCGCCATGGTGATCAATCCGGTGCTATCGGCCCGCTATCAAAGGATCCATGTCAAAAAACCCACCAAAAACACCGAAACCCGCGAGCCAGTGGTTAAGCAGGTTTATTTGATGGCGCTCAAATGGTCGCTGCGACATCGCTGGGTGGTTATCCTTTCGGCCGTTGTGCTACTGATCGGCGCCACGCTGGCCTTTTTCTTATTCGGCAAGGGCACGGAATTTTTCCCGGAAACTGAGCCGCGCCGCGCCTACGTCAACGTCAAAATGCCGGAAGGCACAAATCTGGATACCTCCGATCGCCTGGTGGCCCAGATCGAGGAAATTGTATCCGAATATGAAGATATCCGTTACGTCATATCCAATATCGGGGCCCTGGGTGGAGACCCTTTTTCCCAGGGTGGCACCGGCACCCATATCAGCCGGGTGGTGCTCGACTTTAAAGATTTCCATGACCGATCCCAGCCGTCATCGCAAATTGTCAAAGAGGTGCGGCAACGAATTTTAAGCACCATCCATGGAGCAGAAGTACAGGTGGAAAAAGAAGAAGAAGGCCCACCCACCGGACCGCCGATCAACATTGAAATTTTCGGCGACGATATTTTGATGCTCGGTGACCTGGCCGCCCGCGCCCGTAAAGTCATCAAAGACATTCCCGGACTGGTGGATTTAAAGGATAATTTTGTCAAAGGCAAACCCGAAATCCGCGTGCGGGTGGACAAAGAAAAAGCTGCCCTCATGGGGCTGGACACTTACACCATTGCCTATACGGTAAAATCAGCCATCAACGGGGTTAAAGCCGGTGTTTATCGCGAGGGCAAAGATGAATATGACATTCTCGCGCGTCTGCCCAAACGCGATCGCCAGTCCATTAAGAGCCTGAAGCGCATTACGGTTTCGGGCCCGCAAGGCGAGCCGATTCCCCTAACCAGTCTGGCCGAGGTGATGCTGGGCAGCGGTATTGGCGCGATTATGCGATTGGATCAAAAAAGAGTGGTTACCATATCCGGTGATGTATCGGGGCGCCTGGCCAATGACGTGATCAAAGATATCGATGCGCGCCTGTCGCAGCAAATCGCCTGGCCCAAGGGCTACCGTTACCAGTTTACCGGTGAACAGGAGGAGCAGGCTAAAGCCCAGGCCTTTTTGAGCAAGGCCTTTTTTGCCTGCATCGCCCTTATTTTACTGATTCTGTTAACCCAGTTTAACTCCCTGATCACACCGTTGATCATACTGGCGTCGGTGGTGTTTTCCCTGATCGGCGTATTCTTAGGCCTGTTGATTACCGGCACGGCTTTTGGGATCATCATGACCGGCATCGGCGTCATTAGCCTAGCGGGCGTGGTGGTCAACAACGCCATCGTGTTGATTGACTATATCAACCAGTTGATGAATAAAGGCCTGCCTTCAGCCGAAGCCCTGCTGCGGGCCGGCGCCGTGCGCTTCCGTCCGGTAATGCTCACCGCCGTCACGACCATCCTGGGCCTGCTGCCCATGGCCACCGGCGTCAGCTTTGATTTTCGCAAAATGGCATTTGATATCGGCGGTGAATCCTCCCAGTGGTGGGGCCCTATGGCCGTGGCGGTGATCTTCGGTTTGGGGTTTGCCACCCTGCTAACATTGATTCTGGTGCCGGTGCTGTGCTCACTGGCATACAGCCTCCGGAAACAGCGGTCGGCGTGAATACAGAAGACCCATTTTCGCTTTATCCAGCTTCGCCGAGGCAAGCAGAGATCAGAAAAAAGAGGTCAGAGGACGGAGGTCAGAAAAAAGAAGTCAGAGGACAGAAGCGAAAAATTAGAAGGTGATGCATCGCCGGTTTATGAAGATCGGAACTTGATTCAAAAAATTTAACTTTCTCATTAATTTTCATGCAAGATGAATATTCGTCATTTCAGACGCTCAGATCGGCCTCAAATCGCAGCGGTTCAAATTGAAAGCTGGAAGGACACATATGCAGGTGTACTGCCGGCAGCATATCTGGCCAATCAAGTTGCCGCCGAACTCAAACACCATTGGAGCGAAGTGGAAATCCAGCCGGAAGATATCGTCCGGGTGGCTGAAGATGACGGCATCATCGGTTTCATATCAGTTTGGTGTCGTCCCGATCCTTTTATCGACAATCTGCATGTCAAACCGGCCATGAGGTCCAAAGGCATCGGCTCAAAACTAATGGCGTCCGCGGCCCGGCAAATGATCCGGCAGGGTCACGGTAGCGCCTATCTCTGGGTATTCGAAAAAAACCAGCGCGCGATCCAACTTTATGAAAGGCTTGGCGGGATCCGCACAGAGCATGCGGTGAAAAATATATTCGGGCATAAGCTGCCAAGCGTTAAAATGGTATGGTCCGATATTTCCGTGCTGTGTCCAAATACAATTTGACCGTTAGGGCTCCAATAGGATATAACATCAAGGATCGATGAGGCTAACACTGGCACCGCATATCTCAAACACCTAAAAAATCAAGTGATCAAATGAAAAGCAAAAGCCTATTTTTATCGATTGCCGTCATCTTGGTTCTTGTGGCCGTTTACATCATCTGGCACTACAGCCCGCTTCGCTACCTGACTCAATCTGAATCCGGATCCGAGCAAACTTTGACTGCCGCCGCTAAAAATCGCAGGCGGCCGGTAATCGTCGCCAAGAAAATCTCTCCCGAACCAGAAAATTCTCAACAGACAGGCGATCCACCCCGGCCGCTGGTCGTGCTGAAAAAAATTAAGCCCGAGCAGACACTTGAGCCGGTACAACCGCAGGTAGAAGTTGAAATCCCGGCGGCTACGGAAAAAAAGACGGCCCCGACAGCGCCCGGGGTTTCATCATCGACCCAAATGACCCCGCAACAGCCCGCAGCGGCCGAAAAGCCGGTCGAACCGCCGCAACCGGCAGCCACAGAGGTTGCAGCGGCCGATAAACCGGTCGAGCCGCCTCACCCACCAGCCAAAAAGGTCGGGGTGTTACAGCCGGATTCCTATCATCCCTATTCGATCATGTTATCCAGCTGCCGCTTGCCGCAGAGTGCCCGTAAAATCGTATCGGATTATACAAAAGCCGGCTTGAGGCCCTACATCGTTAAAGTCAAATTTGAAAACGGCGATGAATGGTTACGTGTTTTGACAGGACACTACCAGACCCGCCATGAAGCCATTCAGGCCAAAAAGGATCAACAGCTCTCAAAGGCGATTGTTAAGCGCACGCCCTATACCAACCTGATCGGCACCTATGGATCCCCGGATGAAATGCAGGCCGACCTGCAACAGGTCAAAAAATTGGGCTATTCGCCCTATTTTCTCCAGACACCGGCAGGTCAGTTCAAATTGTTGGTCGGCGCATTCGTTACCGAAAAGGGTGCTCAAAACCTACAGGCGGAATTGCAGGCCAAAGGTATTCAGAACACGGTTGTCATCCGCTAACCCTTCCTTCTGCCGGCCGATCCCCAAGGTAAAAAATGGCAGATATTTTAGTTATTTCAGCACATCCGGATGATGAGACTCTTTTTTGCGGCGGCACCCTGGCTCGATACGCACAGCAGGGTCACGCGATATATATCTTGGAAACCACACGCGGAGAGGGCGGTGAGATCGGTGAGCCGCCGTTGACGACCCGCGAAAACCTGGCCGCGTTTCGGGAGCAAGAGGTGCGTGAGGCAGCCCGTATTTTGGGTGCCCGCAATATTTTTTTCCTGCCCTATATCGACCCTTACATGGAAATCAACGGTATTGCACGGCGCATCGACATCCCCTTGACGGATTTTGCCGAAGCCATCGACAGATACGTGCGTAAAATCAATCCGGACCTGATTATCACCCATGGTTCGAATGGTGAATACGGTCACCCCCAGCACATTTACACCCACCGGGCCACCCGTTTGGCACTTGCCAACGGCCACCCGCAAACCGCGCTGATGAGCTGGTCGGCCTGGCATAGGCCTTGCGAACGCGAGCGCGTCTTAAACCCGGATGATAAAGCCGATATCGTCACCGATATCAGCCCCTGGCACGACATGAAGGTCGCCGCCGCCCTCTGCCACAAAACCCAGCATGCCATGTTTTTGCGCAATTCCGGCGCGCCTTCGGTCGCGGAAATGGTCTGGACGACCGAAGCCTTTCACATCTGGCAGGGCCCGCTACCAGCGGATCTGTAAGATCGCCAGATTAATATTATTTAAGACCTGGTTTCGCGAGCTCATCTCTGCGATGATCGAAATTGTTGTTCTGTTTGCTGCCACAGCCGTGCTGGCCGGTATCCTGCTCTCATTTGTTGAGGCCCTCTGGTATCTTTACCTCCAGACTCATGTCGGGATGAAATTCACCGCCGATCCGTCCCGATCATCCGTTCACCTGTTGACGCAGCTCATCCAGAAAGATCTTTTTTTGCTACCGGTTGACGTTGCCACTTCCGCTATAGCGGCCTGCCTGATCGTGAGCGCCATCTGCCAGCTGCTGGCCCTGCGTCGCTATTTTTACGAGGGGCATGGTCTGCTCAACCGCTTTATCTGGTTGGCGCTGTTCGGTGCCGCGGCGGCCTATATACTGGAGCGCAACAGTGGTGTCGATATAAAGCTGGCTTTTGGCGTCGTTATCGCTCCCTGTTTATGCCTGCTTTCCTCATGTCAGAATATTGCCAAGCGGCTATTGCCCGAGTTGACACCTTTTGCGTTGATGGATCAGATTCGCCGCATAAAAAACGCCCGCCGTCATTCTGAAGATCGGGCTATGGTAATGCCGCCCGCACCTCTTTACGCCACAGGACAGACCCGTTTTTATACGCCCCCTGCCAGCAGGACCCCGCTTAGTGCAAAACCTCGCCGAACGCAGGCCGCTTCTCCAAGGACTACCAGCCAAAAACTTGCCTGAGCCGTATAAAATCCTATGTTAAACATAGTTTTCGTGAAGCGGCACCACAAAACCAAAAGCAAATACATCTTTTTTACCATTTGTTTATCATTGTCATCGGTATGGCTGATTTTCTGAGTACCTTTTTCTTTGGCTTTACCTCAACACAGGGGCCTTTGGAGCTTTTTTTTTATCGCCTGTGCCGAACCGGCTGATCATGTTTCCGACCGGCATGATACCGCTTTTTTTGGTGCCCTATGCCATCTTCTTTCATGTGCTATCTTTACTGACTTATCTTAAGTTCCAACGCCGGGACCGAAAGGACGATGTTTAAATGAATTTGCATGACTTCAGAAAGATGGGTGATGCATTCGTCTATCGTATGGTAAACATATCCGGCCAGCAGCCGGCAACTTTATACGTTGCAGCTGTTTTTCAAAAATTAAGCGTTCCGGTTCATTGAGCTGACGAAAGGTCACCAAGCGACCTTCCTGCAAATAAGGCGCCATCTGGGAAAGAAGATCCTTTAGCAGGTTGTGCCAGCCCTGGACAGAATCATGGCGGCCGGCCGGAGAACGGCTTTCGATGATGTCGGCTAAATGCTCATTGTTGGTGTTACCGATACGATTTCGACCCATATTGTCTCTTTAGTCAGGTTCGCAAGATTGATTTACAGCAATTAAAAATACTGGTATGTTTTCATGATTTCTAAACATAAGATTTAAAGGTCGGGTGCTGCCGATCGCCTGTCAAGGAGATCACGCGGACACTATATATTGACCTTTCTGACCAGACTGCATAATCTATGCTTAAACTTATAGGAACGATTATGCTCAGAGTTGGCATAACTTATTTACTTGCTGTCATCGCCCTGACCATCTATGGTGGGCAGGTCTGACCGTTTATGGAAGGAATGCCCCCCGTGCTGTTGGGGGTAATTATTCTGATTCCTTTTCTGGCGGCTCTGCTGCTGCACCGCTTCTTTGAGAACCGCCTGGTGGCCTCTTGGCCTTTGATGGCCCAGCCTCGAAAGCAGTTTTTCCTGGAATTGACCATGTGCTTGGCGGCAGGCGCTGTCGTGGTCATTTATAACACCTTGGTCTACGGTTTTCCGGCCACCAGCGGGCTCAGTTTGCTGTTGGGCTGCGCCGTGGTTGGGTTCTTTCTGGGTTTGGATATGGCCCTGGCCCGTGAGCGCAAAATCATCCAGGACACCCTGGCTGAAAACACGGCACTACCGCCCCCATCCCGTCTGTATTCCATCACACGTAAATTTTCTTTGGTGGCCCTGATCACCATCCTGTTTGTGGCTGTTGTTCTGGGGCTTGTCATCTCACGCGATGTCGTCTGGCTTTCAAAGATTAAAGACAGCAATACGTCTCTTTTGCAGGCGCAGTTATCTGTCATGCGGGAAGTTTTTTTTGTAATGGGGGTCCTTATGGCGGCTGTCATCAATTTGATTGTTTCATATTCCAAAAACCTGAAGCTGTTGTTCAATAATGAAACCGGGGTGCTGGAAAAAGTAACCCAGGGAGACCTTTCCAGAAAGGTGCCGGTCGCCACCCATGATGAGTTCGGGGTGATTGCCGGTCACACCAACACCATGATCGATGGTCTCCAACATCGCCTGCAGCTCATTACCGCCTTGAAGCTGGCTGAAGAAGTCCAGCAAAACCTCTTGCCCGCCAGCCCCCCCGCCTTGCCCGGGCTCGACATAGCCGGTATCAGCAACTACTGCGACGAAACCGGCGGTGACTATTATGATTACTTCAGGTTGACCAACAGAGACCTGGGTGTTGTCGTCGCAGATGCTTCCGAACACGGTGTCAGCGCCGCCCTGTTGATGACCACGGTGCGGGCGCTGCTCAGACAGCGGGTCACCATGGAAAGCGACATTGCCCGCATCGTCACCGACGTCAATCACGAACTGGCCAGAGATGTGGCTGCCAGCGGCCGCTTTATGACCATGTTCTTTCTGAAAATCGAACCTGAATCACAGACTTTAAACTGGGTGCGCGCCGGTCACGAACCGGCTATCCTGTACAATGCCGAAGATGATATCTTCTTGGAGCTGGCCGGAGAGGGCATGGCCATGGGGGTGGATGAAAATCTGAGTTATCAAAAGAACAGTCATGAAGAGTGGAGTCCAGGCAGCATTGTGGTCGTGGGCACCGACGGCATCCGCGAAACCCAGAATGCAAATGGAGAAATGTTCGGCATCAATCGATTCCGCACTGCTATCCGCAAGCATGCCGCTGAATCCGCCGAACAGATAAAAAACCATATTATTGCCGACCTCAAGGAATTTCAGGGAGAGGCCCCCCAGGAAGATGATATCACCCTGGTGGTGGTCAAGTTTTTGTAAAAACTCAGTTAATAAGCTGCTTTGGCTTTGGTTTTATACTCCCAGTCACCCACGGATTCTTCGTCCGCTACTTCTTCCCAGCCTGTAATCATCGCCCGGGTGTGGGCAAAGATGGTGTGGCCGGTTGTGATCATGTACACATGCACGACAATAAATGACAAAATTGCAAAAGCACCGGCTGTGTGGATCAGCGCCACCACCTGTAAAGACAACCAGGATAATCCCCAATCACCCCACGAGTTGTAGCCCCAGTATAAAAAACCGGTTACCATTTGCACCGGCAGCAATATGGCTGCCAGAATCAGATAGACGATACGCTGCAGCGGATTGTGCTTGGCCTCTTTGCGCTTAGGCACCGGATGGGGTTCACCCCGGAAGATGCCGTACATGTAATAGCGCACTACCGCTAACATTTTTTTGGTGGTCGGGATATATTGCCGCCATTCACCGGTTGTAAAAATCCAGAACGCAAAAAAGGCAAACGCGATCAGCCAGGTCAGCCCGACATAATTATGCACCTCCACCGCATTCCAGAAACCGAACAATGCAAATGCGCCATGGACTTCAAATCCGGTCAGCAAAAGGATGATGATCAGTAGTGTCTGCAGCCAGTGCCACAGCCGTTCGAAGCGCGCATATAAATAAATATTTTTCATTTTCCCGTTGGTTGCCATGATCTAGTCTTCCTCGTTCTTTCTATTCCGGCCATTGCCCCTGCTTAAAAACCGCCCGATCGCATGAATCAAAACCCCGATCAAACTGCCCAGGACCGCACCCCAACCGGCAAGATTGAGGAGTTTAGAAGCATCGCGGCCAGGCATGTAAAAACCTTTCAGATCTGCCAGTCGGCTGTCGGTTTTGGAATGACATTCCTTACAGGACAGCGATTTATCTTTGGGGGCCACCATATGCGTGATCGGAAAAACATAGGCGGTTTCGACAAAATCAAATTCACCCGAAAATGGCAATCCCATGGAGGTCTGGCCGATGGTTAGCGCTTTGTCCCAGTCGAGGTGGTTCCAGTAGCCTTGCTTACCGGACAGCAGCGGCATCAGCAAGGTCTGGTTAATTTTATCATACGGCTGATTGCCTTTGTGCACCTTAAACGGATAAATGCGCGAATTGGCATCTTGCCGATCTCCCACCGGCCAGGAGACTTTTACGATTCCGGCCGGATCGATCTTATCTTGGGCGGTTACGGATTTAATCACACCGTTATACCAATGATATTCGGGCTTCACATGTTTGGCCCACTTCATCTGGCCTTTGATGGACATATAGTCAAATTTACCGAATTCATCTTTGGTCTTAAATTTTTTGCCGTCTTTTAACTTGCCCGCCTGAGCCCAGTCCCAGGACATTTTGGTGGGATTAACTCTGGCGAAATCCGATATATGGCAACTCTGGCAGGCCACCTTATCGGTATGCTCATTCATCTTTTGGCCGCTTTTGTGCGGTTGGCTGGTATGGCAGGATTCACAGGTAATCTTATTGGCCAGATCATCCTCCACCAGACTTTTGCGATCGGTGGCTGCCGGCTGCGTATAAACGCGTCCGGAAATGTTGTGCAGGGACGTCGTGTGGCAACGGGTACAGTTAAAGTTCTGGCCGTCCACCCCCATATGGACATCAAGGGTTTTACTCGGCTTGATCAGAGAGGTGTCCAGATCCCCATGCTTGACACCGTCGCCACCACCGCCGTAAAAATGGCATGAGCCGCAATTTCGCCGCGCCGGCAAACCAATGTTCTGGGCGGCATCTCGCAACTCGGCCTGAATTTCACGCGCCATCTCCTTGGACTCATCATCGCCCTCTTCCAGAAAGCCCTTGATGTCGGTAATGGCTTCGTCAAAGTTCATTTTCTTCTGGCTGTGGCAGACCAAACAGTTGACCGGGCTTTGCTTTGAAGTCCCCCAGCCCGGATGACATGCCAAACAGCTGGCATCGGCGTTTCTGTTGGTTGAAATGCAAAAATTATTCAGCGAGTTGCCGGCCTTGCCGTATTGTCTTTCTTTTTCAGCCGGGTCCGCTAGCCACGTCCAGTGAATGGTCTTGTGAAATTGGGTTTCGGCCTCAGAATGGCAGGAGATACACGCCTGGGTCACTTCGGCACCGGATGTAAAATCTTTTTGCAGGACTTTATGTTTGGAATGGTCGGTGGTTCGCCACAACTTTTTGGATTTGGTGGCCTGCTGGGCCATTGACCGTCCCGGCGCCTGTTTTTCTTTTGAATCCGCCGCATTGGCAACAGACGGCATCAGTATCAACCAGCATACAAATAAAACCAAACTCACAAAGAGCGGATTTTTCTTTTGAGTTATTTCCATTTTTCGCTCCAACTTTCGGTGGGCACTATCAGGTATTAGGAGGTATTTGGGCTGCAGCCGTCCCCGCAGGAACGGCTGCAACACCTATTCTAGCGAAATGCGATCCATCAGGATGCCGGTTTTTTAATCTCGAAAGAACCATCTTTCTTAAAGGTCAGTTCCGCTTCCAGGTAATAGACCTTTTTCAATTCCGGCCGAATGTCCTGTACCATGTAATAGGCCTCACCGCTTCTGGCCCCGGTGCTGCAGACAAACACGATCGGTTTGTCCGTCGGCAGCGTGGGGATTTTTTTCTCCAGTTCATCG
The DNA here is from genome assembly GCA_050123865.1 of Desulfobacterales bacterium. Taxonomy (GTDB): domain Bacteria; phylum Desulfobacterota; class Desulfobacteria; order Desulfobacterales; family JAHEIW01; genus JAHEIW01. Next base: position 16,912 of record JASFGH010000014.1, read on the forward strand.
GTGGGCATGTTGACCGCGGTTTTGAATGTACCGGCCGCAAACTCATCGGGATCGCGCACATCGATCAGCATAATGCTGTCCGGGTTTTCCTTGATGATCTTTTCAAAAGTCGCAATGTCGATCGAGCCTTCTTCTTTCCCGGCTTTTACCTGCACGGCTGCCGGCGCGGCACCATAGACCTTTTTCCAGGCCGGGTAACCCGCTGCAAACACCTTGACATTGGCATAGCCGAGCTCTACCGCCCGCCGGGCGGATTGATGGCTCAGCTTTCAGGTGAAACCGCCGCAGTAAAAAATCAACGGTGTTTGACTGTCGCGCGGCAATTTGCCCTGCAGTTTTTCAAACTGGCTCTCGGGGATACTGATGGCCGACGGAATATGGCCCTTATCATATTTGGGCTTTTTGGGCCGCGAGTCGATGACAACCACCGCATTGCCCTCGAGCTTTTTGGCCACATATTCAACTGAAACCGACGCGTAATTGCCTTTGGTTTTCATCCAGGCCGGAAAACCCGCCGCAAAAACCTTGACGTTGGTGTAACCGAGTTTTTCCGCCTTCCAGGCGGATTTGTGACTCAGCTTTCAGGTGGGCCCGCCGCAATAAAATATCAGCAGCGTGTTTTTGTCTTCGGGCAGCTGGCCAGTCATTTGGCCGAACTGACTGTCCGGAATGTTGACGGCCGTGGGAATGTGCCCGTTGGCATATTTGGGCTGGTAGGGCCGCGAGTCGATGATCATCACCCCTTGCGGCTGGGGCACGGTAGCATACGGCTGCACAAACGAAACATCCACAATGTCGTGAAACTGCCAGTCGGCCTTGGCCGGCTCGGCAGATTTCTGTGTATTCGCACATCCGAAAACCAGTGCCATGCACAAAGCCAGGGATATGACGGCTAATCCTTTGATCCGCATAACGTTCTCCTTTCGGGTTTATTTTTTGCCTCCGCGCCGCAAGCCCGGCGGCCTTACAGTTGAATTTGTGACGTTTCTATTTACATTTGGCCGGGGTCGGCGAATCCGATGCATGTTCGTATAAATAGGTGTAGATATCGGACACCTGGGTGTCATTCAGATTGCTCCACTCCTCCTCACAGCCGAACTGCGAATAATCTTTGCTGGTAAAAAGCGCTTCCCACTCGGCCTGGGTTTTATCGGCCGGGCTGATGGGGGGCGTCAGAGAGTCAACCGCACCGCGCTCAAAGCAGGCTTTATAAACCTTGCGATAGGTGTATTTGCCTTTGCGCTTGTTGCCCTTATCCAGCGCAAAACTGACACCCACTGTGGAAAACACAAAAAACATTGCCATCGCGGTTAGAATTAACTTTCGAATCATGATTTCTCCTTTCTGCTTGAAACAATCAAATTGGTTTATAGATATAAAAGATAAACTACAATTTCAGATTTCCCGGTAGGATTTCAGCTGTCGATTATTCAGGTTATGTTAAAAAAGCAAAGCCTATGCCAAAACATCGAATTTTCATAAAATATATAACATATTGATATAATGTTATATTTTTTTATGATAAATTTCAGGAAGTTCATTTTAAGAAGCAGGTGTTAACCTCTGTCAAGGTAACAGGTTAACACTTCTACTAGGGTGATCACGCGCTAAACGAATTCAGTCGCCCAGGCGACAGGATGGCAAGACAACATGCGAAAAACGTTTGGCTATGTCAAATCAGGGTAGCAGGGCATCTTTTAATGTCATATTTTTTTACCAACGCCCAAGGCCATTCAAAAAGGAATGGTTTTCAATTGTTGAGGACTGTGGATGCTGTTGAGCCAAAAGGCTTCGTGCGAAACCTTGATCTGAAGATAGATTAACAATATAATATCATACAATAAATGAGTATGCCACCGGGTGTTGTAGGACATATTCATAAAAAAAACGAATCAAAGCATTATTTCCATTGCAATTGTTAACATTGAGTATTAAGTTAACACATTAGAGGTTAACATAGTTAACAATTTACGCATGACGTTAATACGCCACATCATACCACCAACAATATTGATGCAATCGAGTAAATGGTTGAATCTGTAGGCCGGAAGGCAAATGGAA
>JASFGH010000015.1:0-18086 GCA_050123865.1 Desulfobacterales bacterium
GCCTTCGGTTCCCGGCTCGAACAGCCATTTTCTGACAGACGCCAGGGCTGTGTGATCTAAAATGGGGTAACCGCTGGATTCGAGCACCATTAGATCATCCACTTGGCCGTTTTCATCCACCAGCACTTTTAGCATGACGATGCCTTCATATCCCATCCGGCGGGCCTTGCGCGGATATGCGGGTGCCGGATTTTTCCTGTACAAGGGTTTGGCCATGGTGAGGGCGGTTGCGGACACGCTATTGTCACTTTGTCTACTCGTCAGGGCAGCTGCGGAAGTCATTGATTGGGTTTTCCAAACCGGGGGCTTCGCACCCGGTTTCACCCGCAACGACTGTGGCACTTCGCGCCCCTGTCTTTTGCCGCCGATGGCGGTAAAATCCAAGCCACCCGCTGTGCGGGTGGTCGTTGACTCCGCACGGGTTGCATCTGTGGCTTTGACGGCTTTGATTTTACGGGTCAATGCTTTCAGATTTTTCTTCTGCCGGGGTTTTTGGGGGATCCGGGCCGGTTGTTTTTGGATTTGAGCGCTATTTTCGAGCCGCGCGGCGGCCGGGATGGGACCGGGCTTTTCTGTAAGCTTTTGCTGAAGCCCTGGCTGAAAGCGTTTTTCAGGCTCGTTGTTTGGGACCGCGGTCTGTGCGGAACGTTTTTGTAATTTATCAGCTGACAATGTAATCGATAAAGACCTGGATGCCGGCGCCGTACTGGGAGCAAGCATCAGCCAGTTAAAGTCGGTGCTCAAAAGAATGGCATGCAATGCCAGTGCACATATAAAGGCGGGCGACAGACGTTTCACATCGATTCCTCAAATTCGGCCTGCAAAGATATGCGGCTCAATCCTGCCTGGCGAATTTTATCCAGGACCTCATAGATCATCTGGTACGGCAAAGCGTGGTCTGCAAAAATCAGCACTCCGGATTCCCTGGGTTCGCCGGCTTTGTCTCGCAGCACCCGGGTCAGATCTGATAGGGCAACGCGCTCTTTGTTTACATAAATGGTTTCATCCGCCTTGACGGTGACCGACAACGTCAATTTTTTATCGATTTCGGCTGTGGTCGAAAACGGCAATTCAACCGGCAATCCCCGGTGAACGGCCATGGACAGCATGGCGTAGATAAAAAATACCAATAACAGAAAAACGATATCAATCAAAGGAAGCATTTCGATGCGTACCTTTTTCTGAACCGGCAACTTGACCCTCATGGTGTGCCTCCGTTTAATTTTAGCATTCGGTTTGGGTGAGCTTTTCGTACACAATTTCCAGGCTGGTAGCGTATTTTTCAATTTGGACGGCCGCATTTTCAACGCGCGAATTAAAATAATTGTAGGGAAATACCGATAAAATGGCGATTCCCAGACCGGCTGCGGTGGTGATCAACGCCTGCGCGATTCCGATGGTTACTTCCTGCGGATGCTCGATGCCTGCCGATCCCAAAGCCTCAAAGGATGAAATAATGCCCAGAACGGTTCCAAAAATTCCCAACAGGGGGGCAACGGTGATCATAGTGTCCAGAACGCCCATAAAACGCCGCATATTTTTGATTTCATCGGCTGCCGCAGCCTCCATGGCCTTGATCATTGAAAACTCCCTGTGCAGGATGCCGCTGACTAAAATTTTTATCATATAATCTCTGGCATGCACGCTCTTATTCTTGATGGATTCCCAGTCGCCCTGCCGTGAGAGCTCCAGGATTTCATCGACCAGTGAGGGCTGGCTGCGAAGACCCAGCCTGAACCAGAAAAGGGTCCGTTCGATAACCACACTCAACGCAATAATCGAACAGACCAGCAGCGGGTACATGACCGGGCCGCCTTTATCGAAAATATGCCACATCGTTTATACTCCTTGTTGCGTATGGTTTCTAAAGGGGTGTTTCATCCCCTGTTTACATTTTAAATGCCAGTCCGACGCGGAAACTGGGCTCCGGCGGGCTGAAACCAAATGCTTCCACATAGTTTTCATCAAAAAGGTTTTGAACCTTGCCGAAAATTTTAAATTCCTTGATGAACCGATCATTTAGCTTAAACGTATATGAGGTCGCCAGATCGACGATGAAATAGTCGTCCAGGGTGACCCGGTTGGCCGGAAAGGTACGAAAATCGAGATCATCACGTTCACCCACATAAAGGCCGTCAACCCGAATCTGAAACCCGTTCCAAGCCCAATCGATATAGCCGGAAGCCGTGTGCTCCGGGCGCCGCAAAAGATCCTTGCCTTCCTCAAATGGTGAACTCGGACCCCCGACGCTCCCGTCATCTTCGACCTCAGTATCCAGATAGGTGTAATTTCCGCCAACGGTAAAACCATAGCCGGGCTTGCATAATGCCATAAGCTCGACACCCTGACTCTTGGCTTTTTGAATGTTTTCAAAATCCGGTTGCGGGTCCGGGCGGTTAATAAATGTGATCAGATCATCAAATTTCTGATAAAAATAGGTCGCCCCCAAAACGAGCTTGTTTTTCCATAACACCTGATCGACACCCACTTCCCAGGAATAGGATTTTTCAGGGTCTAAATCCGGATTGCCGGTGGCAAATCCCTGGGAGAACTGTTCTGTAAAGGTGGGTGCTTTAAAGCCCTTGCCGGCCGCGCCCCGCAATATGGTGCCGGTTTGGGTTAATTCGTATGCGATTGAACCGCGCGGAACAAATTCATTGCCGAACTCACTGTTATCTTCATAACGCGCCCCGGCGGTCAAATGCAAACGATTAAAAAAAGACAGTTGCTCCTGGGCATACCATCCCCAGTTGTCCCGTTCTTCATTTAAGTCATCTGTTGATTCAAATCCCAAAAAGATAGATCGGGTTTGCAAATCATAATCTTCCTCCAGATATTCAAATCCGGCCGTAAATATCGACCGAATCGTTTCAGTTGTCGGATAGCGAATATTAAAATGATAATCAACGGAGTAGCGTGTCTCTTCAGTATTCGAGAAAAATGCGCCAAAGGCGTCCGCCGGCGGATCTTCCGGGTCGTTATAATCTTGTTCATTCTTATGATAGCCAAACAGCACGACATGCTCCAGCCATGACAACATCTGGTATTGAGCGTTTATGCCGCCGGTCCAATCTTCGTTTTTTATATCCTGATTGGGATCCAGAGGTGAATATTTGTCACCGGCATCCTCGGTTGGAAACTTCAATTTGGACTCTTCGTAGCGGCCGGTGAAAGTGAGATCAAAATTATCCATGGGAAACACATCCACCCGACCGCTAAAGGTATTATTCCAGTAATCCTGGTTGACATCCAGGTAACCGTTATCATCTACCCGGGCGTATGCCAGACTCGCTCCGATCCATTCATTGCCGCCGTTAAAGCCAACACTGTGCTCTCCAATGTAGTTTTTATCACCCTCCAGATAAGTACCATTGGACGTGGAGCCTCGCAACGACGGCTTGCCCTCACCGGGTTTGGTAATAAAATTGATCACCCCGCCGATGGCATCCGACCCGTATAGGGCACTCTGCGGCCCGCGTACAATTTCGACCCGTTCAAAATTTTCGGTCAGTAGCGAGCCAAAATCAAAGGCGCCGCCTCCCAGATTGACGCTTACGCCGTCGATCAAAACTTTGGTAAAATTATCTTCCCCACCGCGAGGATAAAGCGCCGTTACGCCACCCCGGCCGCCGCTGCGCAAAATATTAAATCCGGGAACCGTGCTTAATACGTCCAGCGCATCGACTGCCTGGCGCTCTTTAATTTCATCCTCGGTTATGACAGTGGTTGAAACGCCCAATTCCCTGACCGGCGTCTCGGTGCGGGTGGCCGTCACCACGGTTTCATCCATGATGGGAACTGAATCTTGCTTTTCAGACGCTGCTATGGCCAAATTCGATCCAATCACTCCGAATAATATGCTGAACAGAACACACCAGACGTAGGGCCTCATTTTTTCCTCCTTCTGTCGTATAGATAGGTGGTTCGGTGACCGCCAGGCCATTTACGATTTCAAAAATTTACGCGGCACCAGCGTCACACGCGGCAAATTTCCCAGCGGACTGCTGTCGACCAGCAGCTGACAATTATACGTTTCTTCCAGCGTTTCGAAGTTCAATACCGCACTGGGTGTTCCCATGCGCACGATTTGCCCCGCTTTGAGCAACAGCAACCGATCGGCATACATGGCCGCCAGATTGACATCATGGGAGACCATGACGACCGTTACCGCTTTTTCGGCTTTGAGCTTTTCCATCAGGTCCATGATTCGGATCTGATGGGATAAATCCAGCGATGCGGTAGGTTCATCCAACAGGATTACCTGCGGTTGCTGACAAAGGGCCCGGGCGATTAAAACACGCTGTTGTTCTCCGCCGCTGAGCTGATCCAGTTTGCGCCGGGCAAGATGGTCAACCTCGGTAAATGTCATTGTTTGCTGCACAATTTTCAAATCGTCTTCAGAGGCCAGGCCCAGCACCGCCTGGTGAGGGGCGCGCCCCAGCAAAACCGTTTCTTCGGCGGTAAACGGAAAACCCACCGGCAGGCCCTGAGGAACGTAGGCGAGCACCTGCGCCAGTTTTTTTTGCGAGTAACTGCCAATCGATTTCTGCAATACCTCAATCCGGCCGCTCTGGCGCTTGATGATGCCGGCCATTAGCTTGATCAAAGTGGTTTTGCCGGCCCCATTGGGCCCAATGATGATAAAGAATTGACCCTGGGCAATCGAGAAGGACAGGCTCTGCAGAACCGGTTGACTGCCATACAAATAGCTCAGGTTGTTCACCGTAAAAGCGGGTTTCATTTTCGCGACCTTTTTAAAAGAATGATAAACAGCGGTGCACCGATCAGAGCGGTGATCACCCCGGCCGGCATCTCTCCCTGTTGTGGCAAGGTTCTGGCCAGAAGATCACACAGCACCAGATAGGCCGCCCCGCCAAACAGACTTGCCGGGACCAAAATCCGATGATCCGGTCCCAATATCAGCCGCAATAAATGGGGAATTACCAGACCGACAAATCCTACCAGGCCGCTGAAGCTGACGGTTGCGCTGACCATAAAAGAGGTCACAATCAGCAAGACAAGGGTTACGGCCTTTATGTTTATTCCCATGCTCAGAGCCATTTCTTTCCCCATCATGAGCAGGTTCATGGCATGCGAAAACACGAAAATCATGACAAAGCAGGGAATTAAGATTGCCCCCAGTATGGCCACTTGTGGCAGGTCGGAAGCAGATAAGTCCCCCATTAGCCAGAAAATGATGTTATGCAATCGGGCGTCCTGGGTGATGGAAACCAAAAACATGATAATGGCCGAGCAAAAGGCATTGACCATAACACCCGAGAGTAACAGGGCGTCCTTTCTTAAGATCGATTTCCCGGTCGACATAATCAAAATCAACGCCAGGGTGCCCAGGCTCCCCAGAAAAGAGGTAAAGCAAATTCCCGGAAATCGCGATAAACCCAGCAATATGCCGATGATGGCGCCGATTGCCGAGCCACCGGATACCCCCAGTATGAAAGGCTCTGCCAGTGGATTGCGCAGCAGTGCCTGAAAAACAAGTCCCCCCAGAGACAGCGTGGCGCCCACAATCGTTGCCAGCAAGACGCGGGGTAACCGTATGCCCCGCACGATGCTGTATAAGACAGGATCGGATTCCCCGGGGTAAAAAAGGGCCGCCAGAGCCGATCGCAGCCCGCTCTGGGTGGGGCCAATGGACAGTCCCAGAGAAAATGCGATCAGCAGGACCCCCAGCAAAATCAGAGAGATCCATACGAGTCGGCTAATATTATGTTCTAAATTTAAATTCACGAACCATCCTTAAACAGCTCCGGATGAAGCAAGCGTGTCAATGTTTCAAGGGCTTCCAACAACCGCGGAGACGGACGATCAAATACGTCCGAGTCGACGGTATAAATGCGTTTTCCCAACCCGGCCGGCGTATCGATGAGGCGACGCCAATCTGCCACGGCTTTCTTAAACGCCCCCGATCGACTCATGGATGTGATGATGAGAACATCAGGCGCCAGCGCCAATACCTGCTCACGGCTAAAATGCGGATACGCTTTTTTGCCCACCGCAACGTTGATCCCGCCGGCCCGAACAATGAGCTCGTGAATAAAGGTATTCGTGCCGGCCGATATGATCGGTGAAATCCCGATCTGAATAAATACGCGCGGCCTGTGTTCGATGCTTGCAACGAGGGCATCCACCCGCTGAATTCGGCCGCGCATCGCCTGCACCAATGTTTTTGCCTTTTCAGACGCATTAAGAATATCGCCCACCCTTTGAATGGTCTGCATCATGGTTTCCAGGTTACGCGGGTTTACAGCGAAAACAGGTATGTTCAGAGATTGCAGACGCTCGATGGTTTCCTTTGGATTGCCATCCTTTATGGCAATGCAAAGATCGGGTCGCAATGCAACAATGCGCTCAAGATCGAGGCGCACGTAAGAGCCGACTTTCGGCAACTTGGCTGCTTCAGCCGGATAATTGCTGAATTGGGTGGTGCCTTTTAAGCGGTCCTGTTGTCCGAGGGCAAATATAATTTCGGTAATGCTTGGCGCCAGTGCCACAACCCGCTGCGGATCATCCGGTATCCGAATTTCCCGCCCCAGCTGATCCTCGGCCGTTTTGGCCATCAGCGGCAACGCGCTTGCCAGCCAAACGATAACCGCCATTATGGACCCCGCTATTTTTTTTGAGCGTTTTGCTAAAATCATTGCATCCCAACTTGCGGCCAGGCCCTAAAACAAAAAAACCCTTCAAGCAGTTAAATGCTCGAAGGGTTGCACCCAGTTTACTTGACCCTTTTTATGTGTTGCCCGGTCTCTGTCATTCGCAGAATGAGACCCTTGTAAAGGATTCTTTTTTGCCCGATGTTGATATCAGGCAGAAGTGAGCCTTTTTTGCAGGCCTCAAAACAAGGCTGTCTGGTAAGGCAGGTCTTCTGGCTCCCCCGCCCAATTAGCAACCTTCCCATCCCGATGATTCGAAACAGTGGCGTCTGCGGCTAAAGGGGTCCTCTTTTCTGCAAAGGTGAAAAGAGCGGGGTTACAGCGGCGGGACCGCTCCCGGTTTTAACGGGATTCCCTATTAAGCTTACGCACCTTATTCCCTGACATCATCCCTTAAGGGAAAAGGGGCCTTATGTCAAGAAAATTCACTTGACAAAGATTGAGGGTTCGGGGAGAAGGTGAATCCTCAAGCATGGGACAGACATAGCGATTTTTTTTGCTCAAAGCCTCATATTTTGTCCGATAGCTGCGTTGCGAAGCATCTCGAAATGCTCACGTACTGGCGTGTACGCTCCGCTTTCTCGCCGCTCCGCGTTTTGCTATCAAACAAAATCTGAGGCTTTGAATATTATTTTTAGAAAACGGTTTAGTTTATAGATACACTATTTATGGCTATCTGCGTTTTTGTGATAAAGTTGAAAAATTAAAAAAGGAGATTTAGAGAATGCTGAAGCTGGTGGAAATTATTGATGGTATTAAGCCCGTTGATGAGAGTTGGATTGAAAAAGCACAGGAGCGAACCGCTCAACTGGTGATGCCCACCCGGGCGTTAGGGCGGTTGCATGAGATATCGGAGCGGTTCTGTGGCATCCAGCAAACCCTTGAACCCAAGATCACAAAAAAGGAGATTCTGGTAATGGCCGGGGACCACGGGGTAGTAACTGAGGGCGTCAGCGCCTATCCCCAGGAGGTGACCCCCGCCATGGTTCAAACCTTTTTGGCCGGCGGTGCCGGTATAAACGCCATCTCCCGCCAGGTGGGGGCCGATGTCTGGGTGGTGGATATGGGCATCATTCCTCAGCTGGATGTCAGCAATATACCCGGTGCCGACCGTCTGATTGTTGAAAAGGTTGCAAACGGGACCGCCAATTTTATAACCGGACCGGCCATGTCACATCAGGATGCGGGAAAAGCGGTGCAGATCGGCTTTGAGCAGGCCACTCGATTGGTCGAAGATGGTGCTGATCTTCTGGGCACCGGTGATATGGGCATCGGCAACACCACCCCGTCGGCTGCCATCGGCGCCGTTTTATGCGGGGCTTCCCTGGAGGCCATGGTGGGTCGCGGAACCGGTGTCGATGAAGCCGGATTGGCGCGCAAGCGCGATATCGTGCGGCAGGGCATTGAGGTCAACACACCGGATCCTCAAGATGGACTGGACGTCCTGGCAAAGGTCGGCGGATTTGAAATCGGCGGCATTGCCGGCACCATTCTTGCGAGCGCGTATCATCGGCGAGCGGTGGTGGTAGACGGATTTATCTCAACGGCCGGCGCTCTGATCGCCCACGCGCTGTGTCCGACTGTGAAAGATTATCTATTTGCCGGGCACCGTTCCGAAGAGGCCGGCCATGGCATCATGTTAAAACATTTGGGGCTTGAGCCCATCCTGGATCTGGGCATGCGCCTGGGGGAGGGAACCGGTGCAGCCCTGGCCATGGTCGTTATCGAAGGTGCGGTTCGCATGTTTAAGGAAGTGCTTACCTTCCAGGAAGCCGGCGTCGCACAGCAATAGGTTTCGGGTTTCAGGCGTCAGGTTTCAGGATCGATCAGATTGCTGACACCTGAACACGGACATCTGAAACCTATTTACGTTAAAATACTAAAACCGGATATAAAAAAAATCGGATGCTTTCTGTGAAGCTTTTAGAACCGGCGGTTACCTGTCATCTGACCTTTGACCTCTAACTTCTGTCATCTGTGTTCTGACCTCTGACCTTGGTCTTCTGAATGCTGCCTGATGTCTTCCAAATTTTGTCTGCGGTCCTGCGTTCTTTGTCTGCGATCCTGCTTGCGCTGTCTTCTGTCAGTCATCCATTCAGTGCTGCCCTTTTCTCGGTATTCCCTGTCGTTTGACGATATCATATGCTGATGCGGGTAGACGCCATGTTCATGGGCATGCACGTGTTCGTGCAGGTGTAATTCCCTGTCCAGAAGAATCTTGCCGTCTGCCATCGTGTAAATGGAATCAGCAGTTTCGGCCAGGAAATCAAAATCATGGGAAATGAGTACGTAGGAAAGATCGAGGTCGCCCAATATTTTAGTCAGTTTTGCCTTGGTTTGGATATCCAGACCGTTCATGGGTTCGTCCAGCAACAGCGCTTCAGGCTCCATGGCCAGGACGGTGGCCAAAGACACCAGTCGTTTTTCACCGCCGGACAGCTTAAACGTGATGCGGTCCTCAAATCCGGCCAGGCCTAAACGATCCAGCGTATGACGCGCGATATGAATCGCTTCGCTTTTTGATTTACCCAGATTCAGCGGCCCGAAGGCAACATCTTCAAGCACCGTGGGACTGAACAGTTGATCATCAGCATCCTGAAAAAGCAGGCCGATGCGACGCCGAATGGCCGCAAAATCTTTTTCTTCTCTTACCGGCTTGCCGAAAATCTCTAATTTGCCGGACAAAGGTTTGAGCAGTCCCATAATTATATGTAGTAGGGTGGTCTTGCCGCTGCCATTAGGGGCAATCAAGCCAACACGGTTGCCCCGCTCCAACTTAAAATCAAGACCGTCGAGGACCAGCGGGCCTTGCAGATACTTAAAGGTTATTCCGTCAAGGTTTATGAGCACATCATCTTCTTTCATAAGTCAATTTTTGTCCCTGCCCTAATCCGTTCAACTAATAACCAATAACCAATAACGAATAACTCCCAATTGGATATAAATTCAATTGGGGTTATACCACTCCATCAAAGCCAGCCCGACAATCATGGCCGTCATGATGAGGCCAAACATCCAGCTTGCGATACCGACATGAAATTCCTGCAGGCTGTAAAATTTGCCCTTGAAGCCCCGGCACAGCATGGCCTGGTGGACACGCTCGGCCCGCGCGGCGGCGCGAACGAAAAGCATGCCGACAACATAAGAATAGGTTCGATAGGTGTTGCTGTTCGTGCCCGGTCGAAAGCCCCTGATTTTGGCTGCCCGCAACAGGCGCAGATATTCCTGCTCGATCACAAATACATACCGGTAGGTCATCAACAAAAGGTGCACCATTTTTTCAGGCACGCGCAAGCAGTATAATGCATGGCCCAGTGTGGCAAAGGGCATGGTGGCAATCAGCGCGATAAAGGCCAGCAGAATCGCATATGATTTTAGCGTAATCTGGGCGGCCAGGACCACCCCCGGGCGGTAAATGGCAAAAGAACCGATGTGCGCCAATGCCTCACCTTTAAACGTAAACGGCAATATTAACCATATCAGCAAAATGAATGCATTGACCCATATGATTCTTCTCAATACGGCCTTGAAGCTGACGCGGGAGATGACGACCAGAACCGATGAAAGTGCCAGAGCCAATATTAAAACAGAAAAATTATACGAAAGGGCGACGACAAATGCATACACGCTCGTCAGCACAACGCGAATCCGAGGGTCTAATTGGTGAACGATTGAATTTCCGATGGCAAAGGGCTCGCTGATCATGTTGAACATCTCTTTTTTTACCACGAAAGCACGAAAGGAAAAATGCACGAAAAGAAATGTCCAAATTTTTCGCGTTTCTAAATTTTCGTGTTTTTGGGGTCTATATTTTTCTTTCGGCGTTTGCGGATATAGGCCATTATGGCTGTCAGACCGAAGATCAAGCCCAGTCCGATGATCATGTTCCTGATGGTCGCATCATTTTCCGGTCCCGGCTGCTTGACGGCAACCGGCATGTCAATTTCAGCGGCTGCGATGGTCCATTGTGCTCGATGCCCTGTGCCGGCCTCTACAACAATTTTAAGATCGGTCTTCTTGGGCAGCTTAAATGAAAAAGCGCCGTTTTCGTCTGTCGTTCCCGTAAGGAGCTCGGTTCCCACGGCATCCGAAACGGTGATTTTGCCTGCTTTGACGTGTTTGCCGCTGCTGAATTTGCTTTCGACATGGACCGTGTCCCCTTCGATCCAGGCAAAAAGATTAACGCGATGGGCCTGAACGGACGCGGTTCCGATCCATAAAAAGCCGACAACCCAAAATAAGATGCATATCAGTTTTGCCAAGTTTAATGTCGGAATTTTAGGTTTCATGGATGGGCTCTACCGTTTATTATTTTGATTGAATCGAAGATCAATTCATATTGACGCATGTCTTCTGGTAAAATAGAATAATGACTACTCAGGAGAACCCGGCAGCATGTTGGGTTGAACTTTTTTTAAAAACGCCACGCACATAGCGGTAACAAGGCCTTCGATAACCATCACCGGGATGTGGGCCGCAATCACGACGGCCGAAACTTCGAAGAAGTTCTCTTCGGTAAATACGAGCGCCAGGCCTAAGATAAGAGCGCTCAGAGCGACCGACAAGAAACCACCGGCAAATGCCGCCGGAAGGGCGAGCGAGGATTTTTTATGCAGAAAGGGGCTGCAAATGAAGTAACACAGCAGCGCCGGCAGCGCCATGATCATCGTGTTGACGCCCAGGACGGTGATTCCACCGAATTGAAATAGCATCGCCTGCAACACCAGGGCCACCAGTATGGCGGGAAAGGCAGCCCAACCCAGCAGCAACCCCACCAGCCCGTTGAGGATCAGGTGGGCATTGGCGGGCCCGATCGGGACATGGATCAGCGAGGCCACAAAAAAGGTGGCTGAAAGGATGCCGGCCTGGGCGATGCGGTCGTAATCGAGCTTCTTGAGACCGATGGCCGTTCCAGCCGCTGCCAATGCGCCTCCGGATATGAGTACGGGGCCGGATAGGACGCCTTCTGAAATATGCATATTTATTGTCCGTCGTCAGTTGTTCGTTGTCCGTTGGGAAAAACCCCAACCCTTGAACAATATCTATCGTATGGCTTAGCGGTGTTTCCAGGCGTGAAATTTTACCCAGATGACCGCACCGAGCTCCACATCTTTTTCTTTGCCGTTGTGTTTCAATTTGAAATCGGCTGCATTTAAAGCGGCGAAGCCCCACCATCCGGCAACCGGTGCGGCATAGGTAAATACGCCGTTGCCATCGGCTCTGATGGTCTGGGTTATCATGTAGGCGGTGGGTGCCGTGTATTTGCGGTCGATATTGTAATATTCGACTTCGACTTCGGCAAAGGGTACCGGTTTGCCGGCGAGCTTAACGATTCCCTGAAAGACATTGCCGGCATACAGGCCGAAGGGTTTCGACAGCGGAACGATTTCGGTCGGCAAGCCGATTTCCGTATCCCAGCCGTCATCATCGCCAAAGGCCGCTACCACCGTTTTGGTGTGATGAACGATAAATGAATCTTCAGCCGGCTCCCGGTAAGGTTCCGGTTCCATATAAAACACATACACACCCGGCCGTTTTATTGGATAGGCCGCCTGCCAGCCTTTATGGCCCATTATGCGAGCGGGCTTAAGTAAGCCCAGGAGATCCTGCTTTTTACCGCCCACAAACATGTTAAATGCTTTGGGTTTAACCAGCTCCATGCCTACCATTTCAAACGGATGGGAAAAGGACAGGGTTAGATTTAAGGTTCGGCTGTCTTCTTGCATGATCATGCTATCGGAGGGGATCAGCATGCCGAAGTGGGCCCATGAGGCGTTTGCCACCAAGAGTAAGATGAAGCTGATCGTCACCAAGATATGTTGTTTTTTCAATTTTTCCCCTTTTCATTCAAAGCCCGATCGTCAGGTGGGGGTTCTGTTTGATTCATTCCGGGTATGCTCGATACCCTCTGATATTTTCCAGGTGCTTGTCTGCTTTGATACTTTCCCAATTTGCCCATTCTTTGTCAATCGCCTTTTTCAAACACTCAATCGATTCATCCACGCGATTTAATCGAGAGTACATGCAGGCAATTAAACGCATATCAGGCACATAAAATTTATGCATGGCGATCCTTTCGGAAGCTGTGGTGCCCTGTTACCGTGAAGTGGCAATGCAACTTGACTTGGCGGTTAAAAGTCTTTATCTATCACGGAATATGAAACAGAAATTACAGGATCTCATTTACAGTGCGGCCAAAAGCGCCTATGAAAAAGGTGATTTGCCGTCAGCAGACATTCCCCGGGTCGAGATTGAAGAGCCACGGGCTGACGCCCATGGTGATTTTTCCACCAATATCGCCATGGTGATGGCCTCTACTCAAAAAATGGCGCCGCACAGAATTGCAGATGCCATCATCGCCCATCTGCAGGATCCGCAACAGTTGATTGAGAAGACGGAAATCGCCGGCCCCGGGTTTATCAATATTTTTATCAAACCATCCGCCTGGCATCCGGTTTTGCGTGAAATCTTCGAGGCCGATACTGCTTACGGCGCCATTGATATCGGGCAAGGACAAAAATTTCAGGTTGAATTTGTGAGCTCGAATCCCACCGGTCCGCTACATGTCGGACATGGCCGCGGTGCGGCTGTAGGGGATGCGGTGGCCAATATCCTTGCCACTTGCGGCTATGATGTTCAAAAGGAATATTACATCAACGATTCGGGCCGCCAGATCAGAACCCTGGGGCAATCCGTTTATTTGCGCTACCGGGAGTTGTCCGGCGAGACAACGGAATTTCCGTCAGACTGCTATCAAGGAGCGTACATTCGTGATCTGGCCGTAGACCTTAAAGCGCAAAAAGGCGATCGCCTGTTAGGCCAGTCGCAAGACGACGCCGTTATGGAATGTGCGCGCTTTGCATCCGCAAAGATACTGGACGGCATTCGCCACGACTTAAAATTGTTCGGGGTGGAATTTGACCGCTGGTTCAGTGAGCAAAGCCTTTATGATTCCGGTCGGGTGGCTGAGATTCTGGAGGAATTCAGCAGCAAGGGTATTATTTATGAAAAAGAGGCCGCCCTGTGGTTTAAAACCAGTGACTTTGGTGATGAAAAAGATCGCGTGGTCGTAAAAGCCAATGGGGAAACGACCTATTTTGCGTCCGACATTGCCTATCATCAGGATAAGTACGATCGCGGTTTTGAACGGGTGGTCGATGTCTGGGGAGCGGACCATCACGGTTATATTCCCCGCATGAAAGCGGCCATCGAAGCCTGCGGTCATCAGCGCAATCAGTTTGACGTGATTTTGGTGCAACTCGTCAACCTGCTCAGAGCGGGCCAACCGGTGGCCATGTCGACCCGGGCGGGTGAATTTGAAACCTTAAGAGATGTTATCGACGAAGTGGGTCGTGATGCTGCGCGATTCATTTTTCTGACACGCCATTATGAAAGTGCGCTTGACTTTGATCTGGACGTTGCCAAGCAAAAAACCAACGAAAATCCTGTTTATTATGTCCAATACGTGCATGCCCGTATTGCCAGCATCATGCGCAAGGGCAGCCGGCAGGGTGCGGCTGAGATTTCATGGGATGATAAAGCTGTTGCCCGCCTTACGGCGCCGGAAGAAATTGATCTGATCAAAGCCCTGGCGCGCTATCCGGATATTCTGGCCGGCAGCGCGAAAACTATGGAACCGCATCGCGTGACCTATTATTTGATGGAGCTTGCATCTGCTTTCCATACTTACTACAATAAGCATCGAGTATTAACCGATGATGACTTACTGCGCTGCGGCCGGCTCAATCTAATTTTGGCTGTTCAAAAGGTTATCCGTAACGGGCTCACGCTGCTGGGCGTGTCGGCCCCGGAGCGGATGTAGCACCACCTGGGTCTTGCATATGAAAGCTTCCGATTCGTGCAACATCCAGGTACCGCCTGAATCTTGCATGAAAATTAATGAGACGTGAGAAAAAAGAATAAACGTAAAGCGCCGGAATTCAAAAAGCCTTTTATTGTCCTGACCCGCAGAAAAATCGCCGGCTGGTTGTTGTTGATTTTTTTTCTGTGTGCCTGGATGTTTGTCTTGGGGGTTCTGGTGGGCAGGGGCACGGCCCCTCTAAAATTTGATCTGGCGGCGATCCAGAAAAGAATAACCGCTCCGCAAAAAGCATCCCCCGAAAAGCAGAACAAGGTGCGGCCGCCGGAAAAGGCGGCTACTGTAAAGGATAAAACCAAGCTTGAATTTTATGAAGCGCTCAAGGAAGACAAGGAGGACACAAAAGTTTCGGTCCGGCCAAAGGCGAAAAATACGGAGCGCAAGGATGCAAAGCCCGCTGAAAAAGATGCTGCTCCCGTAGAAAGGGCCGATAAATCCAAACCTACTACGCGCTCACAACCCAAAGCGCCAGCCGGGGACAAAGTCGCTGCCGTTGCCAAAACAAACACAACCGGTCCGACGTATACGATTCAGGCAGCCTCTGTCAGAAACGCCAAAGATGCGGATCGATTGATCGCAAAATTAAAAAAACGGGGCTACCCGGCATATCGGGCCATCGGAGAGGTCCAGGGAAAAGGTATTTGGTTCCGGGTTCGCATTGGATCCTATAAAAGCAAATCCGAGGCGCGTCGCACGCTGGATAAATTAAAAAAAGATGGGCTCAAACCGATCCTGGTATTGCGCCAGTAGTCTATTTCGAAGAAAACAAAAAGGAAGTTACCACGAAAGCATGAATTGTGAATTAATTTTCGTGCTTTGGTGGTAAAAAATTGACTTTGTAAAAGGAGGGTCGGTGAAGATTACCAAAGAAGAAGTGTTGTATGTTGCCCGGCTGGCCCGTCTGGATCTGGAAGCAGATGCGATCGACAAGTTTGCCGGCCAAATTGACGAGATCCTGGGCTATATTGAAAAATTAAATCAGGTCGATACGGAAGGTGTCAAGCCGACCTCACATGCCATTTCCCTGACCAATGCCTTCCGTGACGATGTGGAAAGACAACACCTTGCGCGGGAGCGGGCGCTGGCCAATGCGCCTGAGGAGGATGAGGGGTGTTTTGTGGTTCCAAGAGTCATCGGTTGATACGATTGAAAATCTAATCACGGAAACACGAAATTTAAAAAGCACGAAAAAAATTATATGCCTTTTTCGTGTTTTCGGGGTAGATAATTTTTTCCGAGAATTGATAGGGAGTACTTTTTGTGGAATTGCATGAATTGACCATTGAAGAGGCGCATCGGCACTTAAAACAAAAAGAAATCTCATCCGTCGAGCTGACCCGGGCGGTTCTGGACCGCATCAACCTGGTTGAAGACCGCGTGGATGCTTTTTTGAAAGTGTCTGATAAAACCGCACTCAAACAGGCCGAATCAGCGGATGAAAAAATTGCCGCTGGCCAGTGCGATCCCCTGACCGGAATTCCGCTGGCAGTCAAGGATGTTATCTGTACCGCCGGGGTTGAGACCACCTGTGGATCCAAAATACTTGAAAATTTCATACCGCCGTATAATGCAACAGTCATTGAGAAACTTGAGCACAGGGGTGCTGTGATACTGGGTAAAACCAACATGGATGAATTTGCCATGGGCTCATCCACCGAAAATTCAGGCTTTAAGAATACGCGCAACCCCTGGGATCTAGCACGGGTGCCGGGCGGGTCCAGCGGGGGGTCGGCAGCGGCAGTTGTCGCCGATATGTGCCTGGGCGCCCTGGGCTCGGATACAGGGGGTTCGATCCGCCAGCCGGCATCTTATTGCAGCGCGGTGGGCCTGAAGCCCACCTATGGGCGCGTGTCGCGTTTCGGACTGGTGGCCTTTGCTTCTTCGTTAGACCAGATCGGGCCCCTGTCAAAGAGTGTGACCGATTGCGCCATTATGCTGAACGCGATTGCCGGATATGATACGGCGGACTCCACCTCCGTTCCGGAAGACGTGCCGGATTATACGGGCGCATTGAAAAAGGGCTTAAAAGGCATCCGGGTGGGCATTCCCAGAGAATATGCAGCGACTGAAGGAATAGATCCTGAAGTGTCAGCGGCTGTTGATGAGGCCGTGCGGGTCCTGGAGGATTTGGGCGCCGAGAAAGTGGAGGTTGCATTGCCGCATACCGATTACGCCGTTGCTGCCTACTATGTCATCGCCCCGTCAGAGGCGAGTTCAAACCTGGCGCGCTACGATGGCGTCAAATATGGCGTTCGGGATGCCGAGCATAACGAGCTGATCCAGATGTATCGCCGGACCCGTTCCCGCGGATTTGGGCCTGAAGTTCAGCGGCGCATCATCATCGGGACGTACTGTCTGTCTGCCGGCTATTATGACGCCTATTACGGCAAAGCCTCCCAGATAAGGTCTCTGATCATCAATGATTTTAGCACCGCTTTTGAAGCTTGTGATTTGATTGCCTCCCCGGTGGCGCCGGCACCGGCATTTAAGATCGGTGAGAAGGTCGATGACCCGCTGACCATGTATTTAACCGATATTTTCACCCTGTCGGCCAACCTGGCGGGGATTCCCGGGATGTCCGTTCCCTGCGGATTTTCAAAAAAAGGCCTGCCCATCGGCGTGCAATTGCTGGGCAATCATTTTAACGAAGAGATACTACTTAACGTGGCTTATAATTTCGAGCAGGCCACTGATTTTCACCAAAAAAAGCCGGGGTTATAGCACAGGGCTATAACCTCGGGTTTTTTGTCAGTCGTCAGTTGTGTGTCGTCCGTTGCATATGAACAATTGACAACGGACAACATACCACGGACGATTCGTAAATTTTTATGAAGTGGGAGCGGCTTTCAGCCGCGATAAAAAACGACAGAAGGGGAACCCTGTTATGACCACCGTGCAACCGGAAGGTGAGGATTTAAGAAAAGCCGTTAAATGGATTTCCGAGGAACGTAAATATAATCCCAATGCCACTTTCACCAAACTCATTGAAGAGGCCTGTTTAAAATTCGACCTGTCGCCAATGGACGCCGAATACCTCGCAAGTTTTTTGAAGCAGAAAAAGGAATAAAAGATCGTGGCTGCAAGCCGCTCCCACGAAAATAAAATATCCAAGCCAACTGCAGGTCCAATCATGCCCAAAATCAAAATATTACCAGAAACCCTGTCCAATAAAATTGCGGCCGGAGAAGTGGTCGAGCGACCGGCTTCGGTGGTCAAGGAGCTGCTGGAAAATGCTCTGGATGCCGGCAGCACCCGCATTATCATTGAAGTGGAAAAAGGCGGTCAGTCTATGATCCAGGTGTCCGATAATGGCATTGGCATGGGTGCCGATGACGCCCGGCTGTCCATCGAGCGACACGCCACCAGCAAAATTTCCAGTGTTGCTGATTTGTTTGCCATCCAGACCCTGGGATTCAGGGGCGAAGCCCTACCCAGCATTGCCTCGGTATCACGCTTTTCGCTCATCACCCGTGACAAATCCACAGATGTCGGTACTCAGATCATAGTTGAGGGCGGAAAGGTCGAAAGTGTCA
>JASFGH010000016.1:0-17597 GCA_050123865.1 Desulfobacterales bacterium
CCTCGCCAACTCTTACGATATCGCCGCAATCAAGGACAATGGCCAGGTCATATTCTTTAGCTTCTTTGATCTGCTTTGCGATATGCTCAACGCCAGGTAAAAATCGGTATACCGCGGGTATGGGGCTTGGATTATACAGGGTGATGGTTTTATCCAATTTGTTCAATGCCAATCCCAGAGCAACCAGCGAACCGAGGCAATCTCCATCAGGTTCAGCATGTGATGCGACTAAAATTCGCTGACGGGTCTTAATGTGTTTTAGAATCTGTTCCATTACTCTCTTTGGTTAGTTTGATCAAACTATCAATATGCGCTCCATACTCTATGGATGCATCGTAGAAAAACTTTATATCCGGCATGTATTTAAGGTCCAGCTCATGTGCCAGGGTTCGCTTAATGTATCCGCGTGCACTATTGAATCCTTCGATGACCGCATCTTTTTGCGGCTCACCATCAGGAGTCGTGAAATAAACGCGTGCCAGTTTTAAATCACGCGAAACATTTACTCCGGTAATGGTGGCCATCTTTAATCGTGGGTCTTTGATATCTTTTTGCAATATCTCGGACAGAACTTTTTGGATCAATCCGCTGACCCGATCTGATCGTGCAAAGGGAATCATAAATGAATGATTTCTATTTCAGTGTCAATAATTTCCGCCAGGCCGAGGTCATCGGCCAGATTAATGATCTTGTCGAGTTTTGAGTTAATAACGGCCTTGTCGTTGCCCACCATTGAAAAACCGATTTCAGCACGCTGGTATACATCGTTTGATCCGACTTCAGCCACCGATGCGTTAAAGTTGTTGCTCAGCCGGCTGACGATCGCTCGAACAACTTTTCGTTTACCCTTCAAAGAGCGGCAGTCATGCAACCTAAATGTGATCGTTCCAATACCAACTACCATGGTCGCTTCGCTCCGCATTTGAAGCGCTTTGCTTAAGGAGTGTTTTACTTAAGAAACGCTTCGCTTTATGCGTACCTGCTTTATATCCTACGGCCCTAATAGAAAATCCTCTTTGACAAGGTATTGTTTGATATGTGTTAAAACTGTTTTTATTCTATTTCGGGTCTAATCTCCTTCAAGTAAAAACAGTCAATCGTGTCGCCGACTTTGATATCGTTGAAATGCTCGATGCCAATACCGCATTCATAACCGGCCTGGACTTCTTTGACATCATCTTTAAAGCGACGCAACGAAGAATTTTTACCTTCAAACACCACTACACCGTCCCTCAGAAGGCGCAAGTTCTGACCGCGTTCGATTTTGCCGTCCGTTACATAACAGCCGGCAATATTGCCAACTTTGGGGATCTGGAAAACTTCGCGAACTTCTGCCGTACCCAGTATTTGTTCCTCAAAGGTCGATGCCATCATTCCGGCCATCGCGCTTTTGACATCTTTGATGACATCATAGATGACGCTGTAAAAGCGCATGTCCACGTTTTCCTCGTTTCCCAGTGCCTGGATCTTAGGCGTGGGCCGAACGTTGAAGCCAATGATAATGGCATTCGAAACAGTTGCCAGAGAAATATCCGACTCAGCGATTGTACCGCTGGCGGAATGGACGATGTTTACATTGACCTCATCATTGGAAAGTTTGGTCAGCGAATCGGCCAAGGCTTCGATTGAACCATGAACATCGGCTTTGATAATGAGGTTCAAATCTTTGACCTCACCGGCTTGCATGCTCTCGTAAAGCTTGTCGAGACTGAGGCGGCTTGATTGTGCCAGCTCCTTTGATCGTTGTTTTTGTTGTCGATGTTCGCTGACCTGCTTGGCGTTTTTTTCATCTTTTAGCGCAAAAAATTCATCGCCGGCCATGGGCACACCGGATAAACCAATGATTTCCACCGGTATGGATGGCCCGGCCGACTCAATCTGGCTGCCTCTATCATCGAGCATCGCCCGGATCCTACCGTAATGCATGCCGCACACAACCGGATCACCCGCCTTCAACGTGCCTTCTTTGACCAGAACAGTTGCGATGGATCCCCGGCCGGCGTCGATTTTAGCTTCAACAACATGACCGGTGGCCAGTTTGTCAGGATTGGCTTTGAGCTCCAGAACCTCGGCTTGAAGCGAAATCATTTCGAGCAGCTCGTCGATTCCTTCAGCCTCCTTGGCGGAAACTTTGACATAAATCGTATCTCCGCCCCATTCTTCAGGGGTTAATCCGATTTCGGCAAGCTCCCGTTGCACTTTATCGGGCTCGGCATTTTGTTTGTCGATTTTATTGATGGCCACGATGATGGGAACGTCAGCTGCTTTGGCGTGATTGATCGCCTCGTTGGTTTGCGGCATGACACCGTCATCTGCTGCAACGACCAGAACGACAATATCGGTCACCTGGGCACCCCTTGCTCTCATTGCCGTGAAAGCCTCGTGGCCGGGGGTGTCTAAAAAGGCGATTTGCCCTTTGTCCGTGTTGACCAGATAGGCGCCGATATGTTGCGTAATTCCGCCAGCTTCCATTTCTGAAATCCGAGATTTTCGAATGACATCCAGCAAAGATGTTTTGCCGTGATCGACATGACCCATTATGGTCACAACCGGTGGACGGTGCTCCAGCTTGGCGGGGTCATCGGTTTCTTGTTTTAACAGAGATTCTTCTTCGAAGCTGGCCCGTTCCACCTCGTATTCAAATTCGTTGGCAATTAGGGTAGCGGTCTCAAAATCAATGGTTTGATTGACCGTTGCCATTGATCCCATGCCCATCATAAACTTTATAACCTCGTTGGCTTTAATCCCCATGCGTTTGGCCAGTTCGGATAAAACAATGGCATCATCAATTTTGATGCGCCGCTTAATCGCTTTGGCAACCGTTATTTGTGTCTTTTGTCCGCCGGCGGATTTTTTGCCTTTGCCGAGTTTGCGCTGCTTGCGCGGTCGATAACCGGCTCCGTAAAGGTCCTCGCCTTCGACTACCGCTTTTTTGCGAAAAGAGATTTTCTTTTTCAAAAACTTCTTATCAACTTCAGATTCCTCGTACTGTTTCTTGCGCTTTCTTTTCTTTTTAGCTGACGACGCTAAATCGTCTACCGGGGGTGGCGGTTCACCAATGCCTTTGCGGGTAGGCAATGGTTCAACTTTTGCTTTCTGCGGCGCTGCTTTTTTCTCTTTTAAGGGTTTTTCTGGTGGCTTAACCGGCAGTTTGATAATTTTTGCTGAGGGTTCTTTCTTGCGCACTTTAACGGGTTTGGGTGCTTCCTCAAATGCAGGTTCTTCTACCGCGGCCACCTCTGCGGCTTCATCAGTCGTTTCTTCCGCAGCTGCTTTTTGATCGCCTTCTTCCGTTGCTTCTTCCGTCCGGGCCGCAGCCGCATCGGCTTCTTGCGTCTCTGCCTCAGGGGGTTCGACGGCCTCAACCTTAACCGTTTTTCGACGCCGGCGAATAACCGTCGGTTTGACCCGTGTTTCTTCAACGGTTTCCTCTTTGGCGCCAAACAAAGAAGATTTGACTTTGGTAATGGCTTCCTCTTCCAAAGCGCTCATATGACTTTTAACATCGATATCCAAGTCACTGAGCTTGGCGATCAGCACCTTGTTGGTCATGTTCAAATCTCTGGCAAGTTCGTATACTCTGAGCTTGGCCATTCTTTCCCCCAAAATTTTAGTTTTTAACCGGCTGCTGGCCGCTGTCTGGCGGCTCCACCCGGCCTTTTCGTTGTTGTTTCAATAACGGATCCATTAACGCTATATGGACATTTTTTTTAAGTTGTGGACGAACGATCTTCTGTGTTTGTTTCAGCGTTATCTGTATCGTCACCGGTGCTATCAACGCTGTCCGTGTCGGACATTTCAGGCGCGTCTTCGGCCGAATGATCGACATTGACTGATGCGGTCTGCTGATCCGGCGCTTGGCCGCTATCGCCCTGGTTTACCGCTTCGGCCTCTGTTTCTTCCATTTCCTCGGCCTGTTGGTCCGCTTCAACAGTCGTTTCAGCTGCAGCATCGACGCCGTTGTCCTCGGTCGCAGCCGTTTTTTCGGCTTCGGTTTTTTTACTGCTGGTTTCTTCCTCCAATTCTTCAGCTTGCTCGGCTTCTTCGACGGCCGTTTTAGCGGCGGCAATCAATTTTTTAGCGGTTTCTTCCCCGATTCCTCTGATTTGAATTAAGTCCTCCGGGGTGGCGTTGCTGACCTCTTCGGCTGAATAAAAACCCAATTCATAAAGCGCATCCGCCAAACTGATGCCAACGCCCGGTAACGCGACCAATGAATCATATCCGCTTTGCATGGCGATCGTGTATTTCGTTTCGCTTTTGACGTCCAAATTCCAACCGGTTAATTTTGAAGCCAATCTGACATTTTGGCCTTTTTTGCCGATGGCAATCGATAAAAAATCATCGGGGACAATAACCTCCATGGTTTGATTGGCTTCATCGATGATCACGCGTGATATTTCGGCCGGCGCCAGGGCATTACAGACGAACTTGGCCGGATCAACATGCCATGGAATGATATCAATTTTCTCGCCTCTTAATTCCTGCACGACATTTTGCACGCGGCTGCCTTTCATACCGACACAGGCACCCACGGGGTCGATATCGGAGTTATTAGAGGCCACTGCAATTTTAGCCCGGATGCCCGGTTCGCGGGCAGCCCCCATAATAGTGACAATTGATTCCCTGATCTCAGGTACTTCAGTTCGAAACAGATGAATCAGAAAATTTGGATGGGTCCGCGATAGAATGATCTGCGGTCCGCGGGATTCATGCAGGACATCTAAAATGTAGGCCCGGATGCGATCACCGCGTCGATAGGTTTCTTTGGGAACCTGTTCGCGAACATGGACAATTCCTTCCGTGTGCCCCAGGTTGACAATGATGTCCCCGCGGTCAATGCGCTGCACAATGCCGTTGATGGTTTCACCTTTGCGATCGACAAAACTGGAATAGACGGCATCTTTTTCCGCATCTTTCATTTTCTGGATGATGACCTGCTTGGCTGATTGAGCGGCTATTCGGCCAAATGTGCTGGTATCCATTTTGGTGCCCAGGCTATCGCCGATTTCACATCCCGGATCCAGCTTGCGGCCTTCTTCCAAACTGATTTCAAGCGCCGGTTCGGTCACCACTTCGGCGACATCCTTGAATTGAAAAACTTCAATCTCCCCGGAATCTTCATTATATTGGACCTCTATATCCATTTTGCTGCCGAACTTTTTACGCGCGGCAGATTTCAATGCCTCTTCCAGGGCTTTGATCAACACTTTTCCTTCGATACCCTTATCCCTGCTCACCTGTTCAACAACGCGTTTGATATCTGAAATTTGCATCAGATTTCTCCATCAGCGTCGACAAGCCGCGCTTTGGCAATATGGCCAAACGGGATGACGACGGTTTTTTCATTTGACGACAACTTTATATGTTGGGTAGACGTACCGATAATAATTCCGGTAAAATTTTTTTGTCCGTTAATCGGTTGTCGTGTTTTTATCTTTGCTTTGCGCCCCTTAAAACGCTCATAATCCTTTAGCTTCGACAGGGGTCGCTCGGGTCCCGGTGATGTCACTTCCAGGGTATAGGGCCCCATATCATTCAAATTCACATCGAGCAGGTCATTTAACTGGCGGCTGACATCGACACAATCATTGATGCTGACGCCTTCCGGTCGATCAATATACAGGCGCAGCACCCTGCCACCTGCTTCACGCTGGTATTCAATATGCACCAGCTCTAAACCTTCGCTGTCACACAGGGGTTCAACCAGCGACTCTATCTGCTTGATGATCGCTTTTTCGTTTTTGGACCCGGATTTTCGGTTCCGGCTATCCGATTGTTTCGCTTTTAATTTATGTCGTTTTGATTTCACCGGATCTATTCAGCTCAGCCTGAAAAAAACAAAAAACGGGCTGACGCCCGTTTCCTTAACTTCAGGTAGACCTTTGACTTTGTGCGGTAAAAGTTATCAGTTCATGACACCGACCATAAGCTAATAGTTAATTCCATCTCACAGGCCCTAATAAGTCTTACCCTCATCAACTAAAAGGAAACGAACCAAACTGGAGCGGGCAACGAGATTCGAACTCGCGACACCAAGCTTGGGAAGCTTGTACTCTACCAGCTGAGCTATGCCCGCTATCCTTCTTAAATGATTATGACAAAATCGGGCGGTTGTCAATATAATTCAATAAATAAAAGCCCATTGGAAATGGGCTTCTATTTGAGCATATCCCTGATGGATTTGAGCTCTGCATGCAAATCGGCCAGCAATTGCTTTTCGGAGGTTTTATCTTTGCGCGATCTGACGGATAAGTGCTGGCGGGCACCCTGAATGGTGAACTTCTTTTCATAAAGAAGGGTTTTAATTTTTAAAATCAGCTCAATATCAGCACGGGAATACAGCCGTTGTCCCGCATCGGTTCGTTTGGGTCGAATCCGGGGAAACTCACTTTCCCAAAACCGCAGGACATAGGCTGGAATTTTTGCTATTTTGCTGACTTCGCCAATTCTAAAATAAAGCTTTTCCGGTATGTCCGTGAGCGTTGATTTTTGATCTGGCATTTTTATGACCATGAATGGGTTGTGACGATCAGGCCGGCAAACTGGCATTGAATGATTTGACCAGCCTGTCCGCAATTGATTGATGGATCGGTGTTACATCTTCATCTTCCAGTGTTTTTTGCATTGACCGATAGGTGACCCGTAAAGAAACACTTTTTTTGCCCTGGGCAATGGGTGTGCCCTCGAACACATTCAGCAAGCTGATATCTTCCACCAGGTCAGATGGCTGTTCCAGTGCGGTGCTGATAATTTTTTGGGCTTCAAGCGTCTTGTCGACAATAATGGTGATGTCCCTGAAAATAGCCGGAAATTTGGGAATCGACCTGGAGGCCGTTGTCTCTTTAAGCAATGGTATCAACATATCAACGTTGAGTTCAAATAAAAACGCTGCTTGCTGCAAATCGAAATTGGCAAGCACCTGGGGATGAACCGGCCCTACCAAACCCAACCGGTTTTGCTTGCTTAAGATCTGAGCGCTGAAGCCAGGGCGGGTATACCTGCACTCGTTTTCCGGCAGGCGGCTAAATTGTACGTCATCGATGTGCAGCGCATTTAAAAAACGTTCGACCACACCTTTAATATCATAAAAATCACAGGGTGTATCCTGGCCATGCCAAGAGGCATCATAACGCGCCCCTGTCCAGAGTGCGGCCAGCATCTCAGTCTCTTGCGGCAGCTGATGTGGATCCTTGCCGATAAAAACTTTACCGATTTCAAAAATCTGCAAATTTTTGATTTGCTGAGCAAAATTATAATGCATCGTTTGCAGCAGACCCGGAACCAGCGATGTGCGCATGGCGGCATGGTCTTCGGTCAACGGATTTAAAATATTGACAAACTGTCTGCGTGGATCAGCAGCGTCCAGTTGCAAGTGATCACCAGATCGGCGATGGGCGAAACTGTAGTTGATGGCTTCACGGAATCCAAATCCGTTCATCAGCCGGCGCGCCCGGTTGCGCAAATGGATTTCTTTGGTTGATAACCGGCCGGTAGCCGGTATTTGCGGAAATGTTGTCGGGATGTTGTTGTAGCCAAACAAGCGGGCCACTTCTTCCATTAGATCTTCCGGTCTGGAAATATCCACTCGAAAGCTCGGCGGCGTTACGACCAGCGTATCGCCTTTTTTCTCAGTGCTTTTTTGCTCAACTGTAAATTCAATGGATTTGAGAAGACTTGCAATTTGTCTGCGCTGCAGGCGTGTTCCCAACAGGCGGTTTGTTTTTTGGGTGCTGAGATTCAGGCTTTTTGCAGATTGCCGCAGGGGGTATTCGTCTATCAGGCCGCCAATGATTTTACCACCGCTGACTTCAGCCATCAGTTTGGCGGCTCTGTTGGCGGCCGCAATGGTCCCACCGGGGTCAACCCCGCGCTCAAATCGATATGCCGCATCGGTACCCAGACCCAGCTGTTTGGATGTCCGGCGAACACTGACGGAATTAAAATAAGCACTTTCGAGCAATACGCAGGTGGTATCGTCTTCGATCTCAGAATTCAGTCCTCCCATGACCCCGCCGATGGCCACCGGCTTTTCGCCGTCACAGATCATTAGCATTTCATCGTCTAAAACACGTTCTTTTTGATCCAGGGTGATGAACGTTTCACCCTTGCTGGCGGTGCGCACCACAATTCTGTTTTGCGCCAGTCGGTCAAAGTCAAAAGCATGCAGGGGTTGGCCGGTTTCCATCAAAACAAAGTTGGTTACATCCACGATATTATTAATCGGCCGTAATCCAACAGACAAAAGTCGTTGCTGCAGCCAGAAAGGAGACGGTTTAATCTGAATATCTTCAAGTAAGCGGGCAGCATACCGCGGGCAGTGCTCCGGTGCTTCGATTTGAATCGAAGTTAGCTGGAAGATGCGATCGTCCGGGTCATTGATTTCGCAGTCAGGATATGTCAGGCGGGTCTTTTGTATGGCGGCAATTTCCCGAGCAACGCCGATGACACTCAAACAATCGGGCCGATTGGGGGTGATTTCGATTTCAAAAACCGTATCCGATAGCCCCAATGCCGTGGCCAGGTGATCTCCGACCGACAAAGATGGGTCAAGGTTCATAATGCCGCTGCGATCGTCTCCCAAGCCCAATTCGCCCTCACTGCAAAGCATTCCTTCAGATGTCTGCCCGCGAATGACACTTTGCTCCAGAATGAAACCTTCCGGAAATTCGGTGCCCGGCAAGGCGATGGGCGAAAGCATCCCGACGCTGGCATTGGGCGCACCACAGACCACCGAAATTTTTCCTTGGCCGGTTTCGACCTTACACAGGTGCAATTTATCCGCATTGGGATGCGGTGAAATCTCTACAATCTGACCGACAAAGACCGTATCCAGATAACGGTAGTATTCGGATACCGACTCAATTTCAAGACCGACCATCGTCAATGCATCCGCTAGTTCCAACGGTGGCATTACGATGTTTACATAATCATTGAGCCAGCTTAAACTAACCTTCATCTCCCACCGTTCCTAAAAGCGGGGTCAAGTCGTCATCTTATGCCCGATAGCGGTTTAACAAACCGATTCAAAATGCTCTAATATTCACGTGAATGCTCCACTTTTGAATCGGTTTGTGCCTTGCTATCGAACATAATCTAATACCTTGAACCCACTTTTGAAATTAATTACTTTAATTCCAGATTGTAATTTGTCCGTTTTGTTTAAAATATTTTCGTTTTTGATACAGAAATGAGAGATTTTTTTGCTGAGCAAGGCCACACAAGGTTTTTCGTTCGAGGCGTACTTATAGTACGTTGAGGGCGAAAAACCGCGGAGAACGAAGCTCAGCGGGAAAAGATCCATTTATGGGTCAAAAACTAGAATTGGGATAAGAATCGAATATCATTCTCAAAGAATTTGCGAATGTCATCGATTCCGTATTTGAGCATGGCAATGCGATCCACGCCCATCCCAAAAGCAAAACCGGTATAACGATCGGCATCATATTCCACATTTTCATACAAAGCCGGATGAACCATTCCGGAGCCGAGGATTTCCAGCCAGCCGGTTCGAGAGCAAACCCGGCAGCCCTTACCCCGGCACATGACACACAGGATATCAACTTCGGCACTGGGCTCGGTAAAGGGGAAAAAACCAGGTCGAAAGCGCAGGCTGGTCTGCTCATCAAACATCTGATGCACAAAGGCCGTAAGCGTGCCCTTTAAATCCCCGAAAGATACATTCTCATCGACCAACAGGCCTTCTACCTGGTGAAACATGGGGGTGTGGGTTAGATCCGAGTCACAGCGATATACTTTGCCGGGCATGATGATACGCACCGGAGGTTGCTGTTTTTCCATGGTGCGAATCTGCAAGGGAGAGGTATGCGTTCGCAAGACGATATCATCTGATACGAAAAAGGTGTCCTGCATATCCCGGGCCGGATGGTCTTTGGGGAAATTAAGGGCCTCAAAATTGTAGTAATCCAGCTCTACTTCGGGCCCTTCGGCAATGTCAAACCCCATCTGGGTGAAAATCTCGCAGATTCGCTGGTTAATCTGGGTAACGGGATGCAACGAGCCGGACGGCGCCGGTCGTCCGGGTAATGATACATCGATGCCTTCAGCAGCGACCTCGCCAGCGGAATCAAGTTTTTGGGTTGTCTCTTTGCAGGCCTTCTCTAACAGATTCTTGCACTGGTTTGCCTGTTTGCCGGCTGCCGGGCGCTGTTCGGCGGGTAGCTCTGAAATGTTCCTTAAAAATTGAGTAATAACCCCTTTGCGCCCCAGATATCGGGTGCGAATATCCTCAACTGCCTGGCGGTCAGTTGCCGCTTTAAGCTCCTGTAGGGCTCCTTGATAAATTTGATCAATGGAATTATTCAATTTTTACACCTTTGGTGTAAAAAATTATAATTTATGAATCACGATTTTAAAATTTTGAACGATCAATGCGGGTTACAATTTTTGTGCAGCCGCCAATTCAGCAATTTTTGCGAAACCGGCCGGGTCTGTTATGGCCAAGTCAGCCAAGACCTTACGATCCAGGTCAATGTTTGCCAATTTTAAACCGTGCATAAATTTGCTGTATGACAATTTATTCATGCGGGCAGCGGCATTAATACGTGAGATCCAGAGCCTGCGGAAATCGCGTTTGCGCTGCCGCCGGTCCCGATAGGCGTACATTAAAGATTTATCCACCGCATCTGCAGCCGTTCGAAATAACTTGCTGCGACCTCCGCGAAATCCTTTGGCCAATTTTAAAACTTTTTTTCGTCTTCTTCTGGCTTTGAAGCCGCGTTTGATCCTCATTTTATCTCTCCATCATACCGGATAGCCGATAGGCTATCGTGAAATTGTTTTTTTTAGTTAAGTTTTTAATTTATAAATGAGGGATTTTTTCGATGGGCAAGGCCGCACAAGATTTTGCGCCTGAGGCGTACTTGAAGTCCGTTGAAGGCGGAAAATTGCGGAGAACGCAGCACATCGGAAAAAGAACCAGTTAAAAATTAAAAACTTTAGCCGTTGGGTAGTAGTAACCTTATGGCCTTTGCATTGGTTTTGTCAACGATCCGGCTTTTGCGCAGGGATCGTTTTCGTTTGGTCGTCTTTTTGGTCATTATATGACTAGCAAAGGATTTATTGTAGACAATTTTTCCGGTGCCGGTTTTACGAAATCGTTTGGCGGCAGCCCGATTTGTTTTTATTTTTGGCATTTGTGACCCTCCTTCTGTCTTACTTATTTAAAAATAGATGGCGTGAGCAACCATATATCCCGGCTCACGCCACCCTGAGAATATTCAGATCGATTTAGGGGCAACACCCTTTACGGGTCGTATTTAAAACAATTTTATTTTAAGATCAAGCTATTTCGGAGCCAAAACCATTACCAGGATTCGGCCTTCAAATTTGGGTTCCTGCTCCACTATTGCAAATTCTTCAGTTTCGTCAATTATTTTTTGCAGTACTTCCCTTCCCAGCTCTGAAAGCGTAATTTCACGACCTCTGAAGATAACGCTCACCTTGACCTTATCTTTTTTGCCGATAAATTTCTTAATGTGGCCGATTTTAACCTGCAGGTCGTGCTCGCCGGTTTTGGGTCGAACTTTTATCTCTTTGATCTGAAAGGTACTTTGCTTTTTCTTGGCCTCATGTTTCTTTTTGGTTTGCTCATAGCGATAACGGCCGTAGTCCATTATTTTACATACCGGCGGA
Organism: Desulfobacterales bacterium; assembly: GCA_050123865.1. Classification (GTDB taxonomy): domain Bacteria; phylum Desulfobacterota; class Desulfobacteria; order Desulfobacterales; family JAHEIW01; genus JAHEIW01. Next base: position 11,656 of record JASFGH010000016.1, read on the forward strand.
TTCGCATTCGGTGAGACTTCAACCAAGTCTAGACCGGCTTCGGCCGCAGCTTCAAGTGCCTCTTTGATCGGTATGATCCCGACCTGCTCGCCTTCGGAGTTAATCAACCTGACTTCTTTTGCTCGAATTCTTTGATTGATGTTCGCTTTGTTCGTTCGTCTGGGCCTCTGGAATCTTCTGGGGACAGCTATGCTCGCACCTCCTCTGCCGTGGTTTTAGTTGGGGCGATTGCTGCCGCGGTCAAAACGGAATAAATGGAATTTCCCTTGGCATTCAGACAAGCCGTCACCGCGCTTTTTCGCCCGCTTCTCAAGACATATGTTAGGTCAAAAATTCTTTTTAATCCAGTTTAATTAAAATGTGCAATATATAACAACCTCAAGAAATGCAAGAAAAAAATTCAATAAAAACGAGCTTCGATCCAGCCCGAATGCCGCTTATTTATGACCGTTGATCGGCAAGGGTTTTTCATTGCTCCAGCGTATAAGCCGCCAGGTAACTATCCATTAAATACGTATTTTGCGTTTGTGAGAAATAGGATTTCAATAATTCAAGGCTGTCATTTCGTAATACACCGGATTTGATTTTAATCTGGCTTTTCCGATATAAAGGGGGCAGGTTGGCACAATCGCAACGGGTGCCCCCGCCCATTGCATCCTCATAGGCGAAGACAATTCTGCCGATGCCGCTGATGACCAGGGCCCCAAAGCACATTAGACAGGGCTCCAGAGTGGAAAAAGCCGAGACCTCTTGCATATTCACTTTGTAATCAAGGCGGCTCAGGTTTCTTAATGCCATGATCTCGGCATGATCAACTTCGTTCAGGCCGGTGCTCTCCCGGGCGCCGGTCGCTATGATGTCCTTGCCAAGCACCATGACACACCCCACCGGAAACTCTCCGGCCATCAGGGCCATCCGGGCCTGCTCCAGTGCTTTAATCATGAAATATTCGTCATCCATCACCGCTCCCCTGCAGTTGTATCAGAAAGAATTTAGTGAATTTAAGGCCGTTTTATTTGATATTCGAATTTGTTTCGAGTTTCGGTATTCGAATTTCGGATTTTGTTTAAATAAGGCAACAGTGAGGATTGCCGGCTTCACGATATAGTTTGTAATCTTATAATTTACAGATATCCTCATCACATTCACAGCTGTTATCGACTTCATAACAATAGAGGATTCTGGACTCCATCTCGGCCCGATGTTTTGATATGGGCTTAAAATTTGTTTTGGCCGACTGGCGTGCCAGATCCTGTTTGCCGGGGATGGCGTCCAGGCCTGTGGCGAAGACTTCACCGGTCGGGCCGCTGATGATTTCAGCGTCCCGCCCGTTGGTAATGACTGCCACCGGAACCTGATACGCAGCAATGAGCCGCGATACGGCCAGTGCCGGGCGCCGACGGGTTACCAGAGACCCGGGCCCGTACTTTATAACCATTGATACCTGTTGTGCCAGCCTGATAATAAAATCCACCTTCAAAACAGCCTTTTTATCATCGGCCTGAACAACCAGCGCTTTGCGCGGCTCTATGTCCGTCTTTGCATAGCCTTTTTGATTGACCAGCAGGCGTGCGATCTTTTGCCGGTAGCGTTCGTCGTGGGTATCCTTTAAAACCTCACCGGAGATAAAATCGACCAGCTCGCCCAGTATGAGGTGGTGGCCCTTCATGCTTTATGCCCGATCCTGAATTAATTATTGCTTTACAAACCCCTATACCAATATTTATATTAGCCTCTTATGGAAAATTTCAAGGTCTTATTGACGCATTGTGGCAATTATTGATTTGAGTTATGCTGAAAACACTTCCACCTTAATAGGTCATGTATGTCCATTCGTGAAGAGTATGAGCGGCGCGAGGAAAAATTTATGGCGCCTTTCGGGTGCCCGAGTTCCTGTTCTCAGGGGCGCGCCATTGAGGAAAAACCCTGTTCCGTTCGAACCGCCTTTCAGCTGGATCGGGACCGTATTGTTTTCTCGAATGCCTTTCGACGCTTAAAGCATAAAACACAGGTTTTTTTAGCTCCGCTGGGTGATGATTACCGCACGCGTTTGACCCATACACTGGAAGTATCGCAAATGGCAAGGGTCATGGCCCGGGCCCTGTTTCTAAACGAGGATCTGGTTGAAGCCATTGCCCTGGCTCATGATCTGGGCCACACACCCTTTGGCCATAGCGGTGAAACGGTTTTAAGGGAGATTTATTCAGCCGATTTTTCACACAACGCCCAGAGCCTGCGGGTGGTTGAGGTTTTGGAAAACAACGGAAAAGGGCTGAATCTGACATTTGAAGTACGCGATGGTATTTTAAAGCATTCCAAGGGCTATGGCAAAATACTGCCGGATGATCCGGATGAGATAGCCGGCACGTATGAAGGTCGAATCGTTCGCATCGCAGACATTATGGCTTACTTGAACCACGATCTGGAGGATGCGATTCGCAGCGGTGTGATTCGGCCCGAACAGGTGCCGGCTATATGCACGGATATTCTGGGCCACACGCATTCCCAGCGGGCGGAAACCATGATTCGGGCGCTGATTGCCTCCAGCAAAGTCCAAAAAGGAGAGCTGCACCTCAAAATTGATGACAAGGTCCACTCGGCCATGACAGCGCTGAGGCAGTTTCTTTATGATAACGTTTACCGTTCTCCCCGGGTGCATCAGGATTTTGAAAAAGCCAAAAAGATGCTGTCCGATTTGTATGCCTATTTTTTAGACCATGAGGAAATGCTTCATCAAAAATTGCTGGAGTTACAGATGCTGGGTGGCAATAACAACAATCAGGTTAAAGAGCGCACCGTTTGTGACCTGATTGCCAGTATGACCGACCGCTACGCCATGAACCTCTATCAGAGTATTTTCTTTCCGTCCCCCCTGGTGTAATACCCGGGTGCCAATTATAAACAATGAACCTTACCTCTAAAATAAATCTTATTGAACCTTCGGGTTTGGCCGATTTTATGCAACAGCTGAAGTGCATCTATGCCGCCATGGACGATGCCTATGAACGGGCGGCCAAACAATATGGTTTTTCCTGTGATGGGTGTCGGAACAATTGTTGCCGCACGCGGTTTTACCATCACACCCTCATTGAGTATGTTTATCTTAAAGAGGGGCTGATGACCCTCAGCGTCGATCTGCAAGACCAGGTAAAATTGAGGGCGATCACCGTTATGGATACATTCGATAAGGCCCGCGACAATCGGGAGGCCATTGGATCGATGTGCCCTCTTAATGTGGATACCCGCTGCATCCTGTATCCGTATCGCCCCATGATTTGCCGGCTGCATGGCATCCCCCACGAGCTGAAAAAACCCGGGCAGTCGGGCATTATGGGCCCGGGATGCGATACCTTTGACAGCCGCTGCGGCCGTAAGCCGTATATTCCTTTTGAGCGCACCTCCATTTATCGCGACATGGCAAAACTTGAGCAAGAGGCGAGGCAAACGACCCGATTCGACGGCAAGATTAAGATGACAATCGCAGAAATGATCCTTGATTTCCGTTCCTAGATATGAAGTATATCGATGTCGATAAAAAAAATGACCTACTGGGCCGGCAAATCGGTGAGAAAGATACCTTTTCTTTTCGGTGCTATCCGGGAATCGGCTGCTTTAATCGTTGCTGTCGCAACTTAAACCTATTTTTATATCCTTATGATGTCCTGCGCCTTAAGCAGTCTTTAGACATTTCTTCGGATGAATTTTTGGAACGCCATGTGGATGCGGTACTGTGTCCGGGAAATTTTTTTCCGGAAGTGCTGCTGCGGATGTCTGAAAACCCAGAAAAAACCTGCCCTTTTCTGACGGATTCCGGGTGCTCGGTTTATGCCGACCGCCCGGACACCTGCCGCTCCTTTCCGATCGAACAGGGCGTTGAATATGATGCCGCCCGCCAAAAGGATACACCCATCTATTTTTACAGGCCGCCGGATTTTTGTCTGGGGCAGCACGAAGACCAGCAGTGGAGCATTGCCGGCTGGGCAAATGACCAGGAAGCCCAACTTTACCATAAGATGACCATCCGCTGGGCGCAGCTGAAACGGCTGTTTCAAAATGATCCCTGGGGTGCTGAAGGGCCGGAGGGGTCCCGGGCCAAAATGGCATTTATGGCCACATACAACCTCGACCGCTTCTGCGAATTTGTATTCAACAGCAGCTTTTTGAAGCGCTACAAAGTCAAATCAGCCGTTCTTAAAAAGATAAAATCAGATGAGGCGGAGTTGCTTAAATTCGGCATGGACTGGGTCAAGTTGTTTTTGTGGAATATTAAAACCAAAAAGATCAGGCCGCGTTAAGTACCGCAAAGATTCCTGCCATCCGCTTTAGCGGCTTACCGAAGATAAACAAAGGGTAGTAATTTGGATTAAAGAATACCTAAAGATTTTTTCAAAATTGCCGTTTATCTTTTCATAGCCCACAGCGATCATTCAGCTAAATTTCACACGGCTATATTAATGCAAATATCGTCCATAATCTTAAACCTGATCCTAAAACTATGGTAGAAGAACTATGAAAAAAACACATGATAAAGTATTGATCTGTAATAGATGCTTCTATCGGTTAGATTGCAATGACATTCGTTATGGAGATAATTTGTGTCTTCTATATAAAAAAGACCCAGATATTGAACTCAATGACGATAAAAAAGCTAACACTGAGGGGCAATACATAGACGATCAAGATACTATCGAGATGAAAACCGATTATTTTAGATTATTGCATAAAAAAATGAATTGATATGTCAGAACATGCAAAATTCTGCGATCTTCTAATTAGATGATAAGAAGGGGGAGAAACGCTAAGGGAGGCTTTCTGTTCGGTTTCTTCCTCTTTGTTTGGCAAGATAAAGGGCCTGGTCAGCCTTACGAATCAAATCAGATAGCATCGTATCAGCATTACTTCTTTGGGTCTTCGCTAAATGGAAACCAAGTGATATCGTTATTCGAACACAGGTCTCCTGGAAACAGAACTCAAAACTCTCGGCAGCCTTTCGTATACGCTCACAATGCACCTGAATGCCCTCTTTGCTAATCTTACCACGTGGTAAAATCATAAATTCATCGCCACCATAACGGCCGAACAGATCTTCAATGCGCTTATTTTCATTTATAGTGTTGGCAAACTGAGCCAAGACGAAGTCACCATTTTGATGACCATAAAGGTCATTGACTTGTTTAAAGTTGTCAATATCCATCACGATAAGGCCGATCGGCACCTTATGCCGAATGGCATAAGCCATTTCCATAGAGGCAAGTTTAGTAAAGTGATAACGGTTAAATATTCCCGTAAGCGCGTCTAATGAAGCTGTGTGTAATAGGTTTTCCTCTGATTGTATTTCAGCTTCAGTCTTATATTCAATTTTCATTATTGAATGACCCAGCTGAATGGGAACACCAGATTGCAAAGTTGAGCGACTTACCTTTCGGGCATCAATATAAGTACCGTTGGTTGATCCTTTATCTTCGATCGTAATAGTATCACCCCTCCATTCGATGACACAATGAATGCGGGATATCCGGTCATCGCCAATGCTGATATCAGCCTGCGGAGATCGGCCAATTGTCATAAAACCTCTATTAAGCTTAAACCGGCAACCACTGTTGTTGCCAATGTAAATCACTAAATAGGGATGGCGATCCTGAGAGCAAACTATAGATTTATTATCGAAAGTGGCTGTTTTAGCCAGATCAAAAAATTGGCCCTCTTTCATCGATAATTCCTGATAAAAATAATTATAGGGATCGCTGCTTAGTTATTTTTATAATATTAAGCATGAAAAATTAAAATAAATGTGGCAACTTAAGGTAAAGATCCTTTTTTATTTATCGGAATATCATTAGAAAACTTGAGACATCGATTAATGTTGTTAACTATGGCATAGTGGATATTCTGCTTTGAAAATTCCCGCCTTAATTGCAGCCGATTTTTTTACAAAATCCCCT
>JASFGH010000017.1:0-17500 GCA_050123865.1 Desulfobacterales bacterium
TCATGAGCCCGAGGCGCATAAAGCCTTGTTCAATCAATTGATTGACAAAGATCTCATCGGGCTGATTAAAGCGAATAACACCAAAGACATCAATACCCTGCTTCTGGAGGTTCTGGGTGAAGGCTTTAACATCGAAGATCTATTATAAACTGATTTGGAAATGCATCTAAACGAGAGAATTTTATGCTCCACTTTCGAATCAGTCGGAACTCGTGCCGAAGTCAACCAAATCGTATGTGTCTTATTGTTTTGAATGGAATCCCTCTTTTGCTCGGTTGGCATGATCTACTTTTTAAAACAGCTTATGCATAAGTTAAATAATAGTATAAATCGGAGTTTGAATGGAATCTATAATCTTCGTTAGCATCGTACTGTACCTGCTAAGCTCGATCAGCTATTTTGCGTATCTATTTCTTCAAAAAGACTACCTGCAACGCACGGGTTTTTTTCTGCTGTTGATCGGTTTCCTGTTTCATACCCTGAGCATCGTTTACGGCTTTGTGCAGAGCGGCCATTTACCGGTCAGCAACATGCATGAAACGCTCTCGTTTGCCGGCTGGGCAATCGCCGGTGTATTTTTGGGCATTACCCTTAAATTCAATTTAAAAATATTGGGCGTATTTGCAGCCCCGATTCTGACGATCATAATGGTCGCCGCATCACAATTCTCCAATGAGCCCGCTGCGGCCACTAAAATATTCAAAAGCTTTTGGCTGGTCAGCCATGTGTCCGTCATCTTTATCGGTGAAGCGGCGTTTGCCCTCGCCTGCGGGCTGGGGATTTTGTATCTGCTTCAAGAAAACGAAATCAAAACCAAGAAACATCGCTTCTTTTTTAAACGGCTGCCGTCGCTGGAAATGATGGATAACATCGGCTATGTCTGCATCGTGGTGGGTTTTGCCATGCTCACGCTGGGCCTGATCACCGGCTTTGTTTATGCCAAGGCCGTCTGGGGCCGGTTCTGGAGCTGGGATCCCAAAGAGGTCTGGGCCGGAATTATCTGGCTGTTTTATGCCGTTTTGCTGCACGGGCGATTGACGGTCGGGTGGCGCGGGCGACGGTCGGCTATCATGGCCATCATCGGCTTCGGGGTACTGATTTTCACTTTTTTAGGTGTCAATCTTTTTATGGAAGGGCATCATGAGGAATTTACAAAATTTTGATAGGTTAAATTTTACGTTAGAAAATAATCGCTGATTAACCATTTTTTATCAAAATTCGAAGCACGAAATCTGAAATCCGAAACAATTTTCAAAACGCACAAATTCAAATGTTCTAAACGGAGGTTTTGAACTTTGGTCATTCGATATTCGAGTTTGTTTCGAATTTCGATATTCGGATTTCGAATTTAAAATAATCTTTAACCCAATTAAGGTCTGAACGGCTCAAATTATTTAGCTGTTCTGTTAGCGGCCAAAATAATCATGCTGGATATTATCTTACTGGGCATAAATCATAACACCGCTCCCATCGAGGTACGGGAGTGTATCGCCTTTGCAGACGACCAGTCGAAATCCGCCCTGCATTCGCTCATGCGAAAGGCATTCATCAAGGAAGCCTTGCTTTTTTCAACCTGCAACCGTGTGGAAGTTCTGGTGGTTACAGACGACAGCAACCGGGCGGTGGCTGAAACCAAAACCTTCATCGCCGAATCTAATAAAATTCCGCTGGAACAATTTGAAAGCGCCCTTTATGTCCATAAGGGCAATGAAGCGGTGCGACACGTGTTTCGCGTTGCCGCGAGCCTGGATTCCATGGTCGTCGGTGAGCCTCAAATTCTGGGCCAGATCAAAGCGGCCTACCGAACTGCTACTGAAGAAAAAACATCCGGCGTCATTCTAAATCGCCTCTTGCACCGCACTTTTTTTGTCGCCAAAAAGATACGTTCTGAAACCGGCATAGGCGACCGCGCCGTTTCCATCAGCTATGCCGCGGTTGAGCTTGCCCGCAAAATTTTCGGTGAGCTGGAAGGTAAAAAAGTGTTACTCATCGGCGCCGGGGAAATGGCTGAATTGGCGGTTGAGCACCTCATCCGCTGCAAGGTCGATCTGGTCATGGTTGCCAACCGAACATTTGAAACCGGTGTTGAACTGGCCACGCAGTTCAACGGACAGGCCATTCGGTTTGAGGAAATCCCTGAAAGTTTAAAAACGGTCGATATTATTATTAGTTCAACCGGTGCACCTGAATATGTGATTCGGCCCGATCAGGTCAAAGGCATCACTCGTAAACGCAAAAATCGACCGCTTTTCTTTATTGATATTGCCGTGCCCCGGGACATCGATCCGGACATTAACCGGCTTGCAAACTCTTATGTGTATGATATCGATGACTTAAAAGGCATCATAGACGAAAACATCGAAGATCGCCATAAAGAGGCCATTAAGGGTGAACGCATCGTGGATGAGGCGGTGATTCGATTTCGGGAATGGTATGAAAGCCTGGAGGTGGTTCCGACCATTATCGCCTTGCGAAAAAAAATGACCGCCATTGCCGAAGCTGAACTGAAAAAGACCCTGCAAACCAGCATGATTTCAGAGCAGGAAGCCAGGGCCGTACGTAAAATGGCCGAATCGCTCATCAATAAAATTCTGCACGATCCCACCCGGTTTTTGAAACAAAACGGCATGCGCGAAGACAAATCATTTTACATTGATTCGGTTCGAAAGCTATTTAAATTAGATGAATAGAATAGTTCGTTGTCCGTGGTCCGTCATCTGTTGGAAAATCATTGCGCCATGATGACAGGTTGGGCACAAAAAGCCCTACATGGTTAATTAATTATGGACATGCAACGGACAACGGATTAAGAACAACGGACAAATAAATCCGGAGGATTTATATGCGCAAAACAGCATTTCTATTTCCCGGTCAGGGTTCACAGAGCGTCGGCATGGGCGCAGAGTTTTATCAGGAATATGACTTTGTGCGCGAAATCTTTGACATGGCCGAAGAAACGGTCAAAATGCATATCTCAAACCTCTGTTTCAAGGGCCCCATGGAAGATTTGACCCAGACGGTCAATCTGCAACCAGCCGTGACAACGGTTAACCTGGCGTGCCTGGCCGTTTTAAACAAAGAAAGCGTGGCTTATGATTTTTGCGCCGGCCACAGCCTGGGAGAGTATAGCGCTTTAAATGCCGCTGATGTTGTATCTGCTGAAGATACCATCAAACTGGTATCTCATAGGGGTACGCTCATGCATCGCGAATCCCTCAAAAATAAAGGCGCGATGCATGCCATTGTGGGGCTTCCCATAGGTGAAGTGGTGGCAATGGTCGCCGAAGTTCAGCCGCAGGGCATTGTGTCAGTCGCCAACCATAATAGCGAACTGCAGATTGTCATCACCGGTTCACCGAAATCCGTTGAACAGGTTTCAGCGCTTGCCGGCCAGAAGGGCGCCAAAGCCATATCGCTTAAGGTCAGCGGCGCCTGGCACAGCGAGCTGATAAAGGGTGCCGAAGAAGAGTTCAATACCCTTCTTTCGGAAATAAATTTTCATCGACCCCAAAAAACCCTGGTTTTGAATGTGACCGGCGAAATGGCCACCAACGCAGATGAGATCAAAGCGGGTATGCAGCGGCAGCTGTGCAGCCCGGTTAAGTGGTATGATGCCATAAATACATTGATACAACAAAAGATGGATACGTTCGTGGAAGTCGGGCCGGGAAGGGTCCTGACCGGCCTGTTAAAAAAGATTATACCACCGGATTATCCTGCTAAAATCTACAACGTCAGCAACATGAAACAGCTTGAAAGATTTCTTAAAGAAACCGCATAAATCACTAAAATAGCATAAGTTTTTTTGTAGAAGGCCGATATCGGCTTAAATATTCATCGTTAAATGACGATCATATGTTGTCGCCTGGGTGCCAAGGTGCTATAATTGGCAAAACACTGAAAAAAGCAATTAAGGCTTTACAGGCAAATTGAGTTGTGCTAATGAAAGCAATTTTTGAAAGTCCTTATCAGCACTAGAAAGGCTAAAGGTTTGCCTATGAAAAAGAAAGATAAAGAATATTTTAAAAAATTGCTGACAGATTGGTTGGAAGAGCTTTTGGACCAGGCTGGTGATACCGTGTCCGGTATGACGGTACCGAAAGAGAATTTTCCAGACCCGACTGATCGTGCCGCACTTGAAGCCGACCGCAATTTCATGCTACGAATCCGCGATAGAGAACATAAACTCATTAAAAAAATCAAAGAGGCCATCGCCCGCCTGGAAAATGACACCTACGGCATTTGCGATTCATGCGGCGAAGATATTTCGTTAAAAAGGCTAAAAGCTCGGCCGGTTACGACTCAGTGCATCGACTGTAAATCCAAAGAGGAGGCGTTAGAAAAGGCTCTTGGATTATAACAACCATCTGGGGATAGATCTTCATATACATTCATCCGCCTCAGATGGCTCCCTGTCACCAGCCGCGATCCTCGAACATGCCCTGAAGCTCAATCTTTCAGCGATTGCCATAACGGATCACGATTCAATCGGTGGATCCAAGGAGGCCCTGCGAAGCGGCATACCCCCCTCTTTACATTTTTTAACCGGCGTCGAGATCAGCGCAGCCTATCCCCCCTTTTTTCCGGGCTCCGGCAGTCTCCATATCCTGGGTTACGGCATTCGCCTCGGCGATCCGGTCTTGAATCAAACGCTCAAAAAGCTTCAGGAAGTCAGAAAAAACCGTAATCCCAAAATTGTCAAGCGTCTGAATGAACTGGGCTTCCCGATTTCATTGGAAAACGTCCAGCAGATCGGGGGTAAAGGCCAGATCGGCAGGCCGCATATCGCCCTTACACTGAAAAAAAAGGGCTATGTGGCATCCATTGATGAGGCCTTCGAAAAATTATTAGGCGCCCAAAAGCCTGCCTATGTTGAAAAAGAGCGCCTTGGTTGTAAGGAAACGATTGAAATGATCCGAAGTGCCGGAGGCATCGCGGCATTAGCCCATCCGGGCCTGCTGGACATTAAAGATGAAAGCCAGCTGGAATCACTCATCCAAAATTTAATGAGTATCGGTATGGGTGCGATTGAAGTGTACTATCCGCAGCACACTGCCGAACAAACAGAGCAGTATGTGCGGCTGGCAAAACAATATAGCCTGCTAATGACCGGGGGAACAGATTTTCACGGTGCCTTAACGCCGGAAATTCGAATGGGATCGGGAACAGGAAATTTATTTGTTCCACATCATATATATAAAACATTATTGGGCGCCTTGTCATAAGTTTAGAATATGGATACAGTCAATTCGATCGGTATCGAACAAAAACTGGGTTATCAGTTTCAGTCAAAAGAGCTGTTCGCCGAAGCCTTGAGGCACAGCTCCTATGTCAATGAACAGCCGGCGTCAGATCTGCGGGACAATGAGCGGCTCGAGTTTCTCGGAGACGCGGTCTTAAACCTTATCGTCGGCCATATGTTGATGGAGCGCTATCCGCAAATGAAAGAAGGCGACCTTTCCAGAACGCGGGCCAATTTGGTTAATGAGACCCAGCTGGCCACCATGGCACGCTCCATCGGGTTGGGATCTTATCTTCAACTGGGCAAAGGTGAGATTCAAACCCATGGCATGGAAAAAAATTCTATCCTGGCCGGCGCGTATGAAGCCTTAATCGCCGCTCTTTACCTGGACAGCGGTTACAAAGCGACCTTTAACATCATCGAAAAGAATTTTTTGCCCATTCTCGATCAGGTTCAATCGGCAAGCGCTAGCTATGACTACAAAAGCCGTCTGCAGGAATGGGTTCAGGAAAAACATGGTGCCATACCCGATTATAAGGTCGTCAACGAACAGGGGCCGGATCACGATAAAACCTTCTGGGTGTCGGTAAGGATTTTTGGGATTGAAGCGCAGGGCACCGGCAAAAATAAAAAGACAGCCGAACAGGATGCGGCCCGCAAGGCATTAGAGATTCTTGAAAAAGAATCTCAATAATTCAAATTGGAAAACAATGACCCAGAACCCGCCACTACTAAAGGCCAGTCGCCAACCGCCGGATGCCAGCGGCCAGGGGCCAGAAACAAGAAGCCGTCCTTTTATCATCCCCATTTTTCTGCCGCATGCCGGTTGTCCCCATCAATGTGTATTTTGCAACCAGTCATCTATTACCGCTACGCACGCAAGGCCGGCAAGCAAGGATGTCCGCCGGCAAATCGAAACCTTTTTAGGTTTCCGGCATAAACAATGCCGATATACTCAGATTGCTTTTTTTGGCGGGAATTTTTTCGGGATTCAAATGCAAACCATCAAGCGCCTGCTGACGGTAGCAACAGAATATGTGACCACAGGTCATGCTGACTGCATTCGCTTTTCAACCCGACCGGATACTATAGATCGTCAGAGGCTGGCAGCGATCAAAACGTTTCCGGTTAGCACCATCGAGCTGGGTGTTCAATCCATGGACGATCGTGTGCTGAAACGCAGCAACCGCGGCCACAGCACCGCAGATACCATCAAAGCGCTACAGCTTCTCCAGGAAAACGAATATGAAGTGGGGGTGCAGATGATGGTTGGTCTGCCGGGCGATAATGTTCAGCGCCTGCAGGCTTCCGCCCGAAAGATCGCCCGTTTGAAACCGGATTTTATTCGTATCTATCCTACCGTGGTTCTGGCCGGTAGCCCGCTGGCAACCATGTACCAAAAAGGTGATTACATTCCCCTGAGCCTTGCGGAAGCGGTGCGGCAGGTAAAGGATCTGTATCTGTATTTTAAAAACGAAAACATTGCGGTGATTCGGATGGGCCTGCAGGCAACCGAAGCTTTTGCAGACGCGGCAACCCTTTTGGCCGGACCCTATCATCCGGCTTTCGGGCATATGGTCTATTCCGAGATCTTTTTGGATATGGCCGTTGCAGAACTTGAATCTTTAAATTCAACCGGGAAAAACACCCGGTTTTACGTTCATCCGCGCAGTGTTTCCAAGATGATAGGCATAAAGAACGGCAATATTAAAAAGCTCGCTGAAAGATTTCAGCTCCGATCGCTTCAAATCGTCCCGGACGAGTCCTTGAATGAAGATCAATTAACAGTAAACGCCAGTCGGTAGTTTTGCGAATTAGGCTTTTTTGAATAGCTGAATAGTCTTAACTGATGCGGATACAAACAGCGATATGCCTAAGCCTGATCCGGGGTGCCGCTAATGATTTGTGGCTGCGACGCTTTATATTGATTGTATAGAATGCGAACGATGCCATCGGCCAGGCCGACCTGTGGAACGTACATTTTACGGATACCCGCCCATTTCATCACCTTAAGATAAATATCCAATGCCGGAATGATGACATCGGCGCGATCCGGTCGCAACGCCAATTGCTTGATGCGCTCCTCAACTGTAAAATGCTTTAAAAACCGGCGGACTTTCATCATTTTGTCATGTGAAAGCGGTTTGCCGTTTTTACAGTTTGCCAGGCGAAATACCTTATTGATGTTACCCCCGCTGCCAATCGCGGCCATGGCGGTGAAAGGTGCCGTGCAGTTTTTCAGCCACAATCTCATCTTTTTCCAATAGGCTTTGCTTACCAGACCCTCCAGCAACCGGATGGTTCCGATGTTAAAGGAGCCGGTCGTCATAATTTGCCCCCGGGAAAACAGGGTAATCTCAGTGCTCCCCCCACCGATGTCCACATACAGGTAAGCATCATTTCCACCGAACAGATCTGCACTTTTATTTTCAAAAATAAATTGGGCTTCCCTTACACCGTCGATGATTTCGACTTTGATATCAGCCTCGGTCAAAATTCGATTGCAGATCTCCGGCCCGTTTTCGGCCTCACGCATAGCCGATGTGGCGCAGGCCATCATATCCAGCGGCTGAAAGGCTTCGATCAGGTGTTTGAATCCGATCATGCTCTTTACCAATTGCGAGACCTTGCTGTCTGAAATGTGCTTTTGGGTAAAGGCATCGTCACCCAGGCGAATGGGCATACGGATCAGCGACATTTTTCTGAACGTCGCTGAATACGACTCTTCGAGCACACCGGATAATAGCAGCCTGACGGCATTCGAGCCGATATCGATGGCGGCAAATTTTAACAGGGATTCCATGATAGGATATACGCTGATTAAGATATTAAGGTTTGATGCAAACGACACTCCGCCCTCGAGGCCTCCTCGTAAAGGCGGCTAAATCCATCCGGACGAAATCATCACATTATAACTTTATAAAGGATATTCTGAAACACGTTTCTAAGAATGTCAAATTCTGTTTGACTTCATTATTTGAAACAAAGTCCGGCGTCACTTCTCAAAGGTTTGAACTCAAGGATCAGCATGCCCTAAATGAATTAAAAATTAACAGGTTACCAGCGGCCTGGTTTTATGGGGGTTGACATTTCATCCGGCTGTCTTCTATAAGGAAAGGGTTGGGGGGAAATATCTAATTTCACAATCTGCGACAAGTCTGAGGTCGATCCGCAATCCGTCTTGCCAGTTCATCAAACGCGCGCTCTTGCCAATTGGACATTTCCCGCTGTGTCAATTCAAGAAATAAGCGCACCCTTATGGTGGTGGCCGGGGAGGACATCCTATGAGCCCTCAAGAGCATCAAAACAAAGAAGCGTTAGTTGCCAGGGAAGACCCGCTAAGCGGCGCTTCCACCATCGCAGATGGGCCCACCGAAAAAACATCAGCTCCGGTGGGAAAACCGCAAAAAATCGATATTGATTCGCCCGATGCACTCATCAACCGCGAGTTAAGCTGGCTCAGCTTTGCCCGCCGTGTCCTGGCGCTCGCCGAAGACCCTGAATTACCTTTGCTCGAACGGGTTAAATTCGCCGGCATCATGGGTATGCTCTACGATGAGTTTGCCATGAAACGGATGGGGGGGCTCAAACGCAAGATCGAAAAACGGAAACACAAAAAGAAAAAGAAATTTTCACCCGACGGGCTCAGCGCCGAGGAGGAGCTGCTGGCCTGCCGGGAAGAGCTGCAGAAACAGGCTCGCATTGTCTCTCGTCTGGTGAGCGAAGAGCTCCGACCCGCTTTGGCAGCGGCCGGAATCCCCATCCTGGAATATTCGGAGTTGCAAGATAAGCAGAAAAAGCAGATGCAGCGCTATTTCCTTGATTCGGTAGAACCCATTCTTACACCGCTCGCCGTGGATGTTTCGCACCCCTTTCCGTTTATCAGCAACCTGGGGCTGAACATTGCAGTGGAGATTCAAGAAACCAAAAAGAAACGTAAACGCTTTATACGCATCAAGGTGCCGGCAAACCGCCCGCGATGGGTGCCTCTGCCCGACAGTGCCGGGTTTGTGCCGCTGGAGCAGGTGATCGCGTCCAACCTCATTTTGCTGTTTCCTAAGGCAGCTGACCTGAAGAGCCATTTTTTCCGTGTAACGCGCGTCGCCAAGGATGACCCCTGGGAACGGACCATTCCGGATTTGGAAGACCCGGAAGCCGATATTATTCCGGGCCGGATCATCGGTATGGTAACCGAAGAACTAACAGCCCGCAAATTTGCCGGGGTCACCCGTCTTCAGGTCAGTGCGGATATGCCCAAAAAGATGCAGGCCTGGATCGCTGAGCAACTCAAGGCGGATCTATCTGAACTGGAAACCGTAGAGAGTTTGATGAGCCTGGCGGACTTGATGCAGTTTCAGGTGGATGGGTATCCGGAACTGCGCGATCCACTCCATCATCCGGTAACCCACCCCCGACTGCGGCGCCTGGATTTCAGCGATTCGGCAGACATCTTCGCCGAGATTCGCAAAGGCGACATTTTGTTGCACCATCCGTACCACAGCTTTGACAGCTCCATCCTGCACTTTTTGCAAAGTGCGGCAGTGGACCCGCAGGTACTGGCCATCAAGCTCACCATTTATCGCACCAGCAGTGACTCGCCGATCGTCCAGGCGCTGCTGGAAGCAGCACGCCAGGGCAAACAGGTAGCCGTGCTGGTGGAGATCACCGCGCGTTTTGATGAGGCACCCAACATCGCCTGGGGCAGAATATTGGAACGGGAGGGCGCCCACGTGGCATACGGTGTAGAAAGGCTCAAAACACACGTAAAATTGGCTCTTGTCGTCCGTGAAGAGAAAAACGGCATTCGCCGCTATGTGCATGTGGGAACCGGAAACTACCACACCGTCACCGCTCGAATTTACGAAGACATGGGCATTCTGAGCTGTGACCCCGAATTGGGGTCCAATGTTGCGTCTTTGTTTAACGAGCTGACCGGCGCCACGCCGTCTTCCGACTACGGAAAACTCTTGGTCGCCCCTTATAATATGCGCGAGCGCTTCGTTGAATTGATCCAGCGTGAAATTCAGCACAGCCAGAAAGGACGCCCAGCTGGTATCTGGGCCAAAATGAACCAGCTCCAGGACGCACGTATGATTCGCGAACTGTATCGGGCCGGCCAGGCCGGTGTACCCATTACCCTGAATATCCGCGGCCTGTGCTGTTTGCACGCCGGAGTCCCGGGGTTGTCTGAAAATATTCGGGTTTACAGTACCCTGGGCCGTTTTTTGGAACACTCACGCATCTATCGGTTTGAAAATGGGGGTGACCCGGAATTCTTTATCGGCTCGGCCGATTGGATGCAGCGCAACCTCAATCGCCGCATGGAAACCATCATGCCCGTCACAGATTCCGTACTCAAAAAGGAGCTGGAGGAAACCTTGCAGGTTTATGAAAACGACAACTGCTCGGCCTGGGACATGCAACCTGACGACACATACCTAAAAAGGCAGCCACACAAGAGCCGGAAACGGCATGCCGCCCAGGAAATGTTTATCGAGCTCATCGGCAAGCAATCAAAAAATAAAAAAATTCAATCATGATCAAAAATCAAAAATTCAACTTACCTGACGGATATGATGAAAAACAACTCATTGACCAGTTGGCCGGTCAGTACGCTATCAAAAAGATGTCCCGTGTTGACGGTAATCTTACGCTTTACGATACGTTCGACTGGCGCTTATTCAATAAATCACTCATTTTATATTCTTCCGCTAACAGGCTGGTTTTACGCAAACTGAAGAAAAGTGATATTTTACACAATATCGAATTCAGCCGCATGCCCGTTTTCATCTGGGATTTTCCGGATGGTGACTTTAAAAAGCGACTGGCACCCATTATCAAAATGCGTGCTCTTTTGAAGCGCGTTGAAGTCCAGGCCCGCTCAATGCCGTATAACATTTTAAACGCGGATGAAAAAACAGTGGCCCGCCTGGTTTTTGAAGAAGTTCGCCCGGCGCAAGGCAGAAAAAAGACGGCGTTGGCCCGGCATCTATGGTTGAAACCGATCAAGGGATACCCTAAATATGAACGCCTTCTGGCCAAATGTCTCAGAGATGCAGGCCTGAAAACCGGCACGGAGAAAGAATTTTTTTTAAATGTGCTGGCACTGGCAGACAGAGCGCCGGGAAGTTACTCTTCCAAAGTCAATATTCAACTTGACCCGGCAATGCGCTCGGATGAAGCCACTAAAATTATTTTGCGCCTTTTGTTAAAGGTCATGCGAACAAACGAAGCTGTTTTTGAAAAGGACCTGGATACCGAAGTTTTACATGATTTTAGAGTGGCGATTCGCAGGACCCGCTCAGCCCTGGCGCAAATTAAAAATGTATTTCCGGCACGGACTACCGCTCGCTTTAAGAAAGATTTTGCCGATGTGGGCAAACGCTCCAACGCTCTGAGGGATCTGGACGTCTATCTGCTCAATCAGGAATCATATAAAAAACGGCTTCCTGCGGTCTTGCGTGATGACATCGATCCCTTGTTCGAGTACTTGCGAGAAAAACGTGCCAAAGCTTTTCAGCACGTCATGCGTGGTTTGAAGTCCAAAAAATATGGGCAGATTATCAAGGATTGGGAGACATTTTTAGATAAGCCGCCACCAGATACGGCAACAGCTGCGAATGCAATGCTACCCGTCATTGAACTGGCTCGAAGCAGAATTTATAAAAAGTTCCGGGGGATTGTCAAAACCGGCAACAAAATCCTGGCAAACACCGAAGATGAGATGTTGCACGCGCTTAGAATTGAATGCAAAAAATTGCGCTATCTGATGGAGTTCTTCGCCAATCTTTTTCCCCGCAAGAAAATCAATGCCTTGATTGCTCAGCTGAAGAACTTACAGGACAACCTCGGGGACTTTAATGACCTTTGCGTTCAGCAGGAATATCTACTGAATATCGCCACAGAATTGACTGGCGGCCAGCAACAACTAAAAAAGACTCTGGTGGCCATCGGTAGCCTGGTTGAAGCATTGAACCGCGAAAAGCAGACGGTCAGGGACGCTTTTGCCAGGACGTTCACGGACTTTTCAGCGCCTGCCAACCAGGCGCTGTTTAGAGAACTTTTTGCAACCAAAATAAAAAATATTGAAAATTGAATATTGTATATTGAATATCTTTATTGGAAACCCAATATGACAACGCTGGCACTTTACAGCAATAAAGGCGGGGTCGGCAAGACCGCCGCTGCGGTAAACTTATCTTACCTGTCCGCCCGAACAGGGATTAAAACCCTCATTTGCGACCTGGATCCCCAAGGTTCGGCCACATATTACTTCCGCGTTAAGCCCAAACTCAAGTCCGGGCCCAAAGGGTTCGCCCGGGGCGCCAAAGGGGTCTATAAAAGCGTTAAGGGCACCGATTTTGACAACCTGGATATTCTTCCGGCCGATTTTTCGCTGCGTAAGTTGGATATTTTATATTCGAAATTCGGCAATTCAAAAATACAACTGAAAAAAATGCTAGACCCCTTTGCGAGTGAATATCGCTTAATTATACTGGACTGCCCGGTGACCATCGGCATTCTGGCTGAAAACATCTTGAATGCGGCTGACTACACCCTGGTGCCCATGATTCCGACTACGCTTTCTGTGCGTACGTATCGCCAATTGCTGGCGTTTTGCAAAAAGAAAAAATATAATATTGCCAAGATTTACCCGTTCTTTTCGATGGTGGACCGGCACAAAAAAATGCACAAAGAGCTGATGCTGAGTGTATCCAAGGATTATAAAGGCGTTTTGAAAAGTTTTGTGCCGTATCTGGCGTTGGTTGAAAAAATGGGAATTTACCGGGCTCCGGTAGCCGTTTACGCGCCACGCTCTCTGGCTTCAAAATCATATCAGAACTTATGGTCCAAAGTTCAACAAAATATACTTTATCCATATTCTTAGGTTTCGGGTGTCAATAAACAGAAGACAGAGGTCAGAAGTCAGATAAAAAAAGATGATGATGCATACAGGCCCGGACTCTGTCCTCTGATATCTGACATCTGTCCCCTGAACCAGAAAGGAAGGAGCATCGCATGAGCCGATTCGTTATCTTGTCGGGCCCATCATGTGTTGGTAAGGGGCCGCTTTACAAAGCATTGCGCAGGTTTTATCCGGATCTTGCGAACAGATTGCAGCAGATTATCCTGTACAACAGCCGTGATCCGCGCCCCGGAGAACAGGAAGGCGTCGATTACTATTTTCGCCCGCGAGAAGAAATTGAAGCACTTGCCAAAAGACCCGGATTCACATCGGCCAATGTTCGAGGGGATTTACAGGCCATCGAGATCGCCGGTATTGAAGCCATCCTTGAACAGAACAAAGATGCCTTTTTTGAGGGCAATCCCTTCATACCCGCCAAACTCGGTGAATCAAAGGAACTCGAAAATATTCCCACCCTTAAAATTTTTCTGGCGCCCCTGTGCCGGGAAGAGATTCAATTCTTCAAAGATCCGCAGCAACGCACCGATCTTGAAAAATTGCTGCCCGATATCATGCGAAGAAAACTGTTGCGTCGCGTCAAACGGCAAAAAATAAATCCATCGCTAAAAGACTTGGAAAACATTGAGCAGCGCGTGGCCAGCGCCATCATCGAGCTGCGGGAGGCCTGGAAATTTGATTATGTCATTCCCACCCATGACGGCGAAGACAGCGAGAACTGGGATGCCTTTTATTATCCCGTTGGCGATGCACGCAAGACATTGCTCACATTTGCCGCACTCCTGCAGGGCGAGACACCCGACTATGCCGAGCACTGGGAAAAGGATCTGGTGCCCTAGCAAAAAAATAGCTTTCGACCAGACCGTTTTCTGACGATCAGCCCATCAACACCGCATTGATTGAAAAGGAACATATTTATGACAACCGCTATAATCAGGGGAATTATGCAAGCGGTACAGGCACGCTATGAGTTTCGCGCATTTGCCCAACATTTTGGTCCGGCAGAAGAAAAGATGCGCAAGCTCGCTAAATTTGAAAAATTCCGGGAAAGCTCGGAAATCTATATTCTGTCGGCGGCAAACGATGATCACAATATTAAAATTCGTTATGATACACTGGACATTAAAGTCTTGGTGAAAGAAGAACAGGGCCAGCAGCAATGGCAGCCGAAAATAAAGGCCGAATTTCCCGTAAAGACAGCGATTATCAGGGAGGAAATTTTTCCGGCTTTAAATGTGGCGCTACCGGAATTCAAGCGCTCTCAATATTTGTTGGCGCAATTTATTCAGAATATCATTCAACCCCATCCGGCTTTATCGATCGCCCGGGTATACAAGCGCCGTTTTGGTTATACGATTAACGGGTGTATCAGTGAGATTGCCGAATTGACCATCAATGGCGCCGCCATAAAGACCATGGCCGCAGAATCGTTAGATGTGCAGTCAATATTGCAGGCCAAAGAGACCCTGGGATTGCAGGAATATGAAAATGTGAGTTATCTGCTGGCCATCAAGCGCATACTCGGCATGGCGCCCCTTCCCGAATAACAGCCAAGCACACCCCAGCCCGGAGGTTAATTGGCGTACATAAAAAAGTCTACATTGTCATTGCAGGGAAATAAAATGGCGAAGGAAATCGAAAGAAAGTTTCGGGTTAAAGAGGGCTCCTGGCGTAGCGCAAAAGGAACGACATACCGCCAGGGGTATTTGAACAGCGTGAAAGAAAGAATCGTGCGGGTACGCACCATAAACGATAAGGGCTACCTGACGATCAAGGGCTTAACGGTGGGCGCAACCCGCCTGGAGTTTGAATATGAAATTCCCCGCCGGGATGCCGAGCAATTATTGGACATCTGTGAAAAACCGCTAATTGAAAAAAAGCGCTTTAAGGTCGAGGAGGCCGATTTTATCTGGGAAATTGATGAATTCTTTGGGGACAACCAGGGATTAATCGTTGCCGAAGTCGAGCTGGAAAGCGAAGATCAAGATTTTCCCAGGCCGGATTGGGTGCTCGAAGAAGTCACCGGCGACCCCCGCTATTTTAATTCCAACCTCATTAAAAAGCCGTATAAAATGTGGTAACCGCTTTTTGCCATAAAAAAATTGACGCATCGCATTTACAAGCGTTGGTATCGTTATTAAATTGAAATCTGTTGGAAATTACAGAATAAGAACCGATGACACCAGCAGACGTTTTCGAATGTCTGATCAACATATGGGAGAATTAAAATGGCAAAAAAGATGTGCGAATGGAAGAAAAAAGACGTCTCCAAGAACTTCGGCAAATTTGGCGATATCGTCAGAAATCCAAAATTCAAATGCAAAAAATGCGGCTGGGTGTCGACCAAAAAAACTTACCTGCACAAGCCGGCTGCCCTGAAGTAGCAGCCGAATTGGGCAACGCCCAACTCTCTGTCATCTGTTATTCGTCAGGGGTTATCTGTTTGATAGAATTATATTTGAGGAAGAAACCCGTTTAAATATAGAATATCGATTTATTGGATGTGATCCTATGGGAGGGGGAGCGAGGCATGAAAACCCTTTACCTGGTCAGGCATGCGAAATCCAGCTGGAAATATCCCAAGCTGGATGATTTTGAAAGACCCCTGAACAAGCGCGGGCGTAAAAATGCGCCTTTTATGGGCCGTCTTCTCCAAGAATTAAATGTTGCCCCGGACCTTGTCATTTCCAGCCCCGCCAACAGAGCCGCCATGACTGCCCGGATTATTGCAGCCGCGCTCGATTATCCACTTGAAGATATCCGATACAACGAGGCCATATATGAGTTCGGTGAAATGGCCCTGATTGATGTTGTCAAAAAAATTGACGATGCGGTCAATCAGGCCATGGTCGTCGGTCATAACCCGGCAACCAATGGTCTGGCCAATTATATCGGCGATCAGCCCGTGGGCAACATTCCTACCTGCGGCGTATTTTGCGTAGAACTGGATGTTTCGTCATGGGAAAATATAAAGGCGCACTGCGGCACGGTAAAATTCTTCGAGTATCCCAAAAAGCATCAGTAGCTCTCATACAATTTCCTGCCAAGAGATAAAGTACATCCATGAAAAAGCGGCAGAGCTGCTGGTCATCGGAACCGGCTAATATGGCCGCGTAGTCCTATCGAACGGGGCCAGGCGATACCTCAAAAACAGGGATGCCGATCAAAGCCGGAATCCACGTCCAGGGCAATTTGGCCATATAGCTGGATTGCCCCTTTTTATAGTTGTTGATGAGATTCATTATGACTGATATATGTTAAAGGATCCGGATTGAGGGTGTGAACCGCAAGTGCCAAGCTAACACCCCTTACTATCAGGAGGTAGAAAAATGGCCGCCAAATTGGATCATAGCACCCTGTTGGTTGCAGTCGATTTTACAACTTTTTCGGAAGAAGCACTTCTATTTGCAAGTCAATTGGCCGAGAAACTTGATGCTCAGCTTTTGGTGCTCCATGTTATCCATGATCCGGCAGAAGCACCGGGATTTTATGCCCAAAAAGGCAAAAAGAAGAAATTCCGCCAATCCATGGAAGAAATTGCCGAAGAAATGATGGAGACATTTTTGAAAAAAATGCGCAAAGCTCACCCGGATCAGAAGCCGATTAAAAAAGCCAAACAGATCTTGGTGGTTGGCACGCCGGTGACGCGGATTTTGGAAATTGCAAAAAAGAAAAAAGCCGACATGATTATTCTCGGCAGTCATGGCCGTACCGGACTGTCTCATTTACTGGTGGGCTCAAAGGCCGAACGGGTGGTGCAACTATCACCCATACCGGTATTGGTCGTGAAGGGCCTTACCCCGAAGTAAACAACTGTTTTCCTCTATTCTAAGGAGATGACAAATGAAACCGATGCGCTCCCGTCATGTTTATGGGCTGGTGCTTTTCAGCGTATGCACATTTTGGCTGTTGTCACCTTCCACTGCTAATGCAGCAGAGGCATCAGCGAAAAATGAAATCAATTGGTTTTTCCTGGCTATCGGTCTGCTCGGAGGACTATCTCTCTTTCTCTATGGAATGGAGCGCATGAGCGACGCGTTAAAAAATGTGGCCGGCGAAAAGATGAAGGATATCCTGGGAATGCTGTCAAACAACCGTTTTATGGGGATGATCACCGGAGCCCTCGTAACGGCCGTTATTCAATCCAGCTCGGTGACCACCGTTATGCTGGTCGGTTTTGTAACAGCTCATTTGATGTCGCTTTCTCAAACCATCGGCGTGATTATGGGCTCAAACATTGGGACGACCATCACGGCTCAGATTGTGGCCTTTAAAGTAACCAAATATGCCCTGCTATTGATGGCCGTCGGTTTTGCAATGCTTTTTTCCTCTAA
>JASFGH010000018.1:0-17296 GCA_050123865.1 Desulfobacterales bacterium
GGATGAAACCATCGGCCGCTACCATCAGGGCGACCCCATTTTGTTTTACACCTGGACACCCAACTGGACGGTGGGCACTTTGGTTCCGGGCAAAGATGTGGTCTGGATCGAGGTGCCGTTTGCCAGCCTGCCCGCAGAAAAAGAGAACCTTGAAAGCCAGACGACCATCAAAGGTGTTCCCGGATGCGTAAATGACCCTTGTGCGATGGGATTTCCACCCAACGACATCCGCGTTGTGGCCAACAAACAATTTTTGGACAAGCATCCGGATGTCAGACGTTTGCTGGAACTGGTCAAAATTCCGCTCAAGGACATTTCTCGACAAAACGCCAGGATGCTTCACGGCGAGGACGACAACCAGGACATCCGGCGTCACGCCCTGGAATGGATCACGCGCCACCGGGAACAGATCGACCGCTGGCTGGCGGCGGCTAAAGATCTTCAACCGGCCCAATTGCCGCCATCCTCGGCACGGCGCGCTATGGCTCCGATGCCAGCGGCAGAGGCGCTGCGAGTGGTCACCAAGCGTTTTGAGCCGTTTGTGATCTACCAGGATAAGCAGTATACCGGTTTCAGTATCGAATTGTGGGAAAAGATTGCCGAAAGCCTTGGCATGCAATATGAGCTCTATGGTGTGAACACGATCGCGAAGCTGCTGGACGAAGTGGAGCGCGGTGCGGCGGATGTTGCCATTGCCGGAATCAGCATCACCGCAAAGCGTGAGCAGGTCCTTGATTTTTCCCATGCGTTTTTCGAGACCGGGTTACAGATCATGGTGCCGGAAAGCTCCGGATCCGTCATCGGTGAAGTCGTTTCCAGAATTTTTTCGGTTATTTTTTCGCGTGAACTTTTATACGGTGTTGGCATTTTCTTTATTGTACTTCTGATTGCCGCTCATGTTATCTGGGTTCTGGAGCGGCGCCATAATCCCCAGTTTCCCCAGGGCTACCTTCAGGGTCTCTGGCATTCGATCTGGTGGGCCGTTGTCACCGTCACGACCGTCGGCTATGGGGACAAGACACCCAAGGGAACCATCGGGCGGTTGTTTGGTCTGGTATGGATATTGGCCGGTTATTTCGTTTTCGCCTATTTTACTGCCAGCGTAACGACCACGGCCACAGTTCAGGAGTTGCTCGGAACCATCGACAGTCCCCGGGATCTTTTCGGCAAGCAGGTGGCAACCGTTGAAAAAAGCACTGCAGCCGACTTTCTCGCCGGACAGGGTATAACGGCTGTTAATGTTGAAAATGTGGACCAAGCCTACCCGCTCTTGGAATCCGGAAAGGTGGATGCCATCGTTTACGATGCGCCGGTCCTGCAACATCACGCTTCCAGAAAAGGAAAAGGAAAGGTCAAAGTTGTCGGTTTGCTTTTCGAGGAACAAAATTACGGGATTGCGCTTCAAGTCCGAAGTCCGTATAGAGAAAGAATCAACATCGCCCTCTTGAAACTCGTTGAGAGCGGGGCGTATCAAGAGATCGTCGATAGATGGTTCGGTTCCTAAAGCAACGCCAGAAATCGATTCCAGCCAGATCAGACTTCCTTTTCAAAATTGCATTGCAGGATCAACATACCTTCTTCGATGGTGGTTCCCACCTTATAGGGTAGCTTTTTAAACAGTTTGATCATGCTCTTATTGGTTGGCAGCACATAGGCCTGCAAGCTGGTAATACCATTTTCGCGCGCCGCCTCGGTCAGCTTCTCTAAAAGAACACTGGCAATGCCCTTACCCTGCCACTCTGTAGAGACTGAAAAGGCAACTTCCGCAACGGTGCCGTGTTCAAGGGCGTACATGCCCAGACCGATTATTTTTTCAAACCCGACCTCACCGGTAACCGCAACAATCGAAAGGTTCTTGATATAGTCCACCTGGAACATATCTTCCATATCTTCTCTGTAAAAACTTCGGCGCATACCAAAAAATCGGGTCTGCACATCCTTTTCATCCATGGCATAGAAATGCTCTTGAATTAAGCGATCGTCAACTGCTTTTGCCGGCCGGAAGGTTACCTTCACGCCATCGTAGGTCCGGGTTTCTTCCATTCTGGCCGGGTACACGCCAAATAAGGATTCATTCAATGTGCGATTGCGGTCGATGAGCCCATCTTCCTGTGCTGTCTGAAAGAGCTCATCGCGAAAATCGGGATGAGCTAGGCTGATCATCGCCATGGCTCTTTCTTCGATATTTTTGCCGAAAAGATTGACCATTCCAAATTCACTGACCGCATAGGAAACATAGCCTTTTGGAATCGCAATTGACCCCCTACCTGCTTTCGAGATGATGCGGCTGGTCTGATCGTCTATGCTTGTGGCAGGAATGACGATAATGGATTTGCCGCCGGAAGAGATGGTCGCCCCCATTATGAAATCAAGCATTCCGGTGACGCCGGAAAAATGATTCTGGGGCAGGGCATCGGCATATACCTGACCGCTCAGATCCATTGTGCGAGCAAAATTAATTGCCACCATTTTATTGTTCTGAGAAATAATAGCCGGATGATTGACATAATCGGAAGGTCTAAACTCGACGGCGACATTGTTGTGCAGCAATCGATACAATTTCTTGCTGCCAATCGCACCGCTGGCCAGTAGTTTGCCCTGGTTTAAGCCTTTATAGCGATTGGTTACCACGCCTTTTGATACCAGATCCATCAGACCATCGGTCACAATTTCCGTATGGACACCCAGATCGTTTTTCTCGGCCAGGGCCTCAACGATCGACGGGGAAAGCTCGGCCAACCCTAACTGAATCGTGGAGCCGTCGTCCACCAGATTGGCGGTTATGCCGGCAATATCAGCAGCAGATTCGTATTCGGGTAAATCGTAGGCAATCAACAGGTCCTCTTCATGTTCAACGACCACATCAACATCATTCAAATGAATGAAACTGTGCCCCGGCACTCTGGGCATCCTGGGATTCACCTGGGCGATCACGAAATCTGCGGATTGAGAAGCGGCCAGCGTGACATCCACTGAAATGCCCAGGCTCATCCAACCGTAATCATCCGGTGGCGATACCTGGATCAAGGCAAAATGCAGTGGGAAAAGCCTTTTGGTAAATAAATCGGGAACCGCGCACAGGTTCATCGGGGTAATAAAGCGTTTATTGGCGCGCAGGCTCTTGGTTTGATCGGAGCCCTGGTAAATTGAGCGCACATGGAAGTTGTGGCCCCGATATTCATCGGCCATCAGTGCCAGCAGGGAGCCTTCCAGGCTCAAAAGGCGCACAATTTCGACATCTGAAAATGCGGTGGCATTATCCAGGAGTGCATTGACCAAATGCTGGGGTTCGCCGCAAGAAGAGCCGATAAACACTCTTTGGCCGGAGCGGATCAGGCGGACCGCTTCGTCAGCTGTTCGGAGTTTTGACTGGTAAGTGTCGTTCATGGCGTTTTCTTTCATCTATGGCTTGTTTCAATAAATGATATCATGTGGTAAACTGCAAGCCATCCAAAACCAGATCTTCGGATGAGAATGCGTAGAAGGCTATCATAGGGGAAATGGCTGCAGTTGTCCACACTGTCAATGGTGTTTTGGCGTTTTTAAATTAAAATGAGTTGGGAGATCTAGAAATGCTCAGGGGCGCAACCTATGCGGAAGTATGTCAAAACTTCAAGTGGGAAATCCCGCAATATTACAACATCGGTGTGGATGTCTGCGATAAGTGGGCCGGCGATAAAACGCGCTTGGCGCTGATCTATGTAGACCCTCAGGAAAACGAGCAACGCTATACCTTCCGGGATTTAAGAGACACATCAAACCGGCTCGCCAATGCCTTAAAAGCCAATGCCATCAGACGCGGTGACCGAGTCGGCATTTTGCTTTCTCAGCGCCCTGAAACCTTAATTTCACACATCGCGGTTTATAAGCTGGGTGCCATTGCTGTGCAGCTTCTCACCCTTTTTGGTCCGGATGCTATTGAGTTCCGGCTTCAGGACAGTGGGGCCCGGGCAGTGGTTACCGATGAAGACAACATCTCAAAGATTTTCGAGATTAAAGCGCATCTTCCCGACCTTAAGCTGATTATCGTTGTCGATGCCGGCCAATTGGAAGGCGTCCTGGATTTTTGGAAATGTATCGAACAAGGCAGTCGCCAGTTCACAGCGGATAGAACAAAACCGGATGACCCCGCGCTGATTATCTACACCTCCGGTACCACCGGTCAACCCAAAGGCACGCTTCACGGCCACCGTTTATTGCTGGGTATACTTCCCGGGTTTGAATTCTACCACAACCTGTTTCCCCGAAAAAACGATCTGATGTGGACGCCGCTGGACTGGGCCTATATCGGTGGCTCGTATGATGCATTATTTCCGACTCTGCATCACGGCAATCCCATGCTGGCCTATAGAACGCGAAAATTTGATCCAGAAAAAGCGTTTTATATGATGGCCAAATACAGGGTTAAAAACCTTATGATCGTTCCCACTGCGCTGCGAATGATGATGCATGCCGTCAAGCGTCCGCGGGAGCGCTACGATCTTCAGTTAAGATCGATCACCGCCGGAGGAGAGACGTTGGGAGAAACCCTGTGTGATTGGACGCGAGAGCATCTCGGGGTTGAAATAAATGAGCAATACGGGCAGACAGAATGTGACCTGGTGGTGGGTTTTTGTTCGGAAATCATGAATACGGTGCCGGGCGCCATCGGCCGGGCTGTTCCCGGACACGTTGTTGAGATCATCGATGAAGACGGCCGGGTTGTAAAGCCCGGCGAACTGGGTGAGATCGCCGTCAAATGTCCTGATCCGGTGATGTTTTTAGAATATTGGCACGATCCGCAGGCGACAAATGATAAGTTCATCGGCGAATGGTTGCGCACGGGTGATTATGGCCGCAAAGATGAAAACGGTCATTTCTGGTTTAGCGGCAGACAGGACGATATCATCGAAAGCGGTGGCTTCAGGATCGGGCCGGGTGAGGTGGAAGCCTGTCTGATGAAACATCGGGCCGTTGCGTTGGTCGGCGTTATCGGCGTTCCCGACCCTATCAGAGGAGAAATTGTAAAAGCGTTTATCCTGCCCAAAGCCGGGGTTACGCCCGATGTGGTTTTGGCGGAAAGCATCAAAGAACATGTGAAAAAGCGGCTCGAGGCCCATGCCTATCCCCGGGAAGTGGTGTTTGTTACTGAGATGCCGATGACCAAAACCGGCAAGATTTTAAAGCATGAGTTGCGCAGGATGCACGAAAAGGGTTCAAAGATTCAGAAGGTTGAAGGGTCCTGAAAAAAATTCAGAACGTTCGGCCCAGAACCTCTGAACTATCCTGAAATAACTTAGAACCCTGAACCCTTGAACCCTGAACCCCTGAACCTCTGAACCCTTGAACCCAGATATGGAGGATGCATGACGAATCAAACAGTTCTTTATGAAAAAAGCAACAACGTTGCGATCATCACCCTTAACCGACCTCAGCGGCTGAATGCCATAACCCGGGAGCTGACAAACGGGCTCATCGCCCAACTGAAGACGGCAAGACAGGATGAGGACATCTCCGTAGTCATCTTAACGGGTGCTGGCAGGGCTTTTTGTGCAGGCGAGGATCTCAAAGAAACATCCGCGGGGAAAAGCTTTGAGGATTGGGTGGAAGAAACAGAGGGGCTGCAGGAAGTGCAGCGCGTGGTGATGGATTTGGGAAAGCCGTTAATAGCGTCAGTCCGGGGCTATGCACTGGGCGGTGGGTGTGAATTCGCATTGAGCTGTGACATTCGGATAGCGGCGGAAGATGCCAAATTCGGATTTCCGGAGACTGAAGTTGGACTGACCATCACCACCGCCGGAACGAAACTGCTTGCACAAATTGTCGGGCTTGGTAAAGCCAAGGAACTGGTTTTTACCGGAGATTTTATCGATGCGCAGGAGGCCCTGGGAATCGGGTTGGCAAATTTGGTTGTTCCGGCTGAAAGCCTTCGTGATGAAACAATGCAAGTGGCCAGAAAAATCGGAGAAAAATCCCCCCTATCCCTTAAACTTTCCCGAATTGCGATTGATCAGGGATTGCACGCCAGTTTTGAACAAACCCTGGAACTTGAGGCCAGCCATCTATTGACCTGCGTGGGCGCTCAAAACCAGAAAAAGTTTGTGGAGCAGAAACTGGAGAGAATGAGGGCAAAATGATGGCATCAATTATTTTTTTAAGAAAAGCCATGAAGATAAAGACATGCTGTTGCTGATCGGATATTGGAAAGGCGCTGCTTACCGTGTATTTTGCGAGTTAAAGATGAATGAGTAGTTTCCCATCCCTCCAAACAGTTATCATCCGCCGTGCTTGCGATCCTCAACGTATCGAATCAGTTTCTGCTCCAGTTTCGGGTCCATCTGAGGTTTTTCATATGCCGCCAGTCGCTTGGCCAGAAGTTTGCCAGCCCGTGCCGTTATATCGCGCGGTTCCAGTGTGAGCCAGTTTTCATGGTTACTGCGGTCACTCAAATCCGGAATGAAAAATTCATCCCGGCATCGATTGACGGTATGGTCTTCCATCAGATAATTGCCGGATGTTCCCAATTGCTTTATCAGATCTATGGCAAAAGACTCACGGGAAAATTCAATAGGTGTGATCAATTTTTTGACCGCCCCGCAGAGGTCCTCGTCTGCAATGAATTTTTCAAAACTCATGGCCAGCATGGAGCCGTAAGTGCCGCAGGCATGCAGACTCAGGTTGACACCGCTCAGGGCCGCCGTGGCCAGCATCACTGCCGATTCCATGCCGGCCTGGTAGTCGAGACAAAACGAATCGGTCAGCGTCCCGTGGCTGCGGCAGGGCACACTGTAATATCGTCCCAAAGCTGTAACGATGGCAACGTGCTTGGCATCTTCGGGGGTGGCATTGACGTACCCGCCGGTGCGCATATCCATGGGGCTGCCGCCCAAACCGTAAACCAGCGGTGTGCCGGGATGAATCAGCTGTGCCAGGCAGATGCCCGCCAGGGTGGTGGCATTGGAGATCACCAGAGAGCCTGCAATCGTAATGGGACCGGTGGATCCCAGGGTGCAGGCCGAATGAACGATCAGCGGCTGCCCGGCGGCGGCATACACCATCAAGGCCTCAACGCTTTCAGGGGCATACTGCAGGGGGGACAGGGAATCGATCAGGGAAATCATGACCGGCCGATCCAACTGGCCCCAGATCATTTGCGCCAGTTTAAGTGAGTCTTGGGCGGCCACTTCAGAAACGGAGCTGCCCATAATGGGTTTGTCGGTCAGCGTCAGAGTTGCAAGCAGCAAATCCAGATAGGCCGTTGCGGTGGGAACGTCACTGGGTTGCACCACGATGGCACTGTTAAAGTCGATATATTTTGAGGTCTGAACCAGTTTGCAAAATGTCTCTACATCAGCCACCGTGGCATTGCGTTTTTGGCCGGACGGATCGATGACAAAGGGCGGGCCGTAGCCGGGCGCCATCACGTAGTTGGTTTTGCCGATCCGGATGTTGCAGGATGGATTGCGGGCCTCGATCGTAAATGCCGCTGGCACGGCCTCCAGTGCGTCCTGTATATCCCGTTCTCTAAAGCGTACCATGGACCCTTCCACTTTAAACCCGTGCTTTTTAAAAAGCGCCAGTGCCTTTTCACTGGGAAAGCGGATACCGGTATCGTGTAACACTTCCAGAGAATGAGCGTGAATGCTATCCAAAGACGTCCTGTCGATGTTGATGAGGGCTCTATTCATCAGGTTCCCTTCCATACTTTTTCTGGCACGCATTTCAATATTCAATTCTCTTTTTAAAATAGATTCTTTTAAATTCCAAATTTCAAGCACCAACTTCCAAATAAATACCAAATCTCAATTTTTCATTGACACAAACTTTGGAATTTTGGCCATTGCGATTTATTTGATAATTGTGTTTTGCGATTTAGGATTTAATAATTGTATTACCCGGAATTTTATCAATTCAAGAACGCTAACGGGTATAAGTAAACTACACGACCTTTGTAATATGTGATCTATTCGATCACCGGAAGGTAACCGGAATAGCAGATTTCTACCGGCCCAATCATGACCACCGAATCATCTTCTTTAAGCTCGATTTGCATTGATCCGGCCGGCATGAGCACCGTCATTTGCTTTGCATCTGTAAGTCCCCGACGGCGGGCGGCACCTACTGCAGCGCAGGCGCCGGTTCCGCAAGCGGTGGTCAATGTTCCCGGGCGCTCCCAGACGGAAAGCTTCAAAGTATTCGGATCCAAAAGTTGCGCGGCACCGATGTTGGCCCCCTGCGGAAAAAGCGCATGCTTTTGCAGCTCTGGGCCGTAGGCTGTCAGATCGATCGCATCCACATCGTCTACAAAGAAAACCGCATGGGGATTGCCGATGTTCATACCGACCGGATCCTGCAATGGCCCGGCGCCGATGTTCAGATGCAGCGTATCCATTTCACGGGCCAGGGGAATTTCCTGCCAGCCGGTGCGCAGCTGTCCCATTTCAACGGCCACTTTTTTTTCGCCCGCCATACGGCATCCGAGCAGACCGCCCAGGGTGTCGATCAGCACTTCGGTGCGGTTGCTTTCCTGCAGGCAGAGCCAACCGATACAACGGGTGGCGTTTCCGCAGGCCTCCACTTCGCGCCCGTCAGGGTTGAAAATGCGCATAAAAGCATATGCATCATTGCTTTGCGGTGGTTCGACGACGACCAGCTCATCGCCGCCCACCCCTTGATGCCGGTCGCAAATCCGGACGATTTCTTCAACAGACGGCCGGAACGGTTTGCGGCGCCCGTCTACGATAACAAAATCATTGCGCAGACCGTGCATCTTGATAAAGGGGCGGCCGCGGTGGGCGATGGGGGTCTTTGGTGCGCTAAAAGGGGTCGGTTCAACCATTGGTTGGATTTCCTCAAAGTATGTGTGTGTGACGCTGAACGCCACTGGAATCTTTTCCGCGATTACACAAATACAACTCTGTTTTGTCAAGTCAGAATTTCATTCTCCAAAAAACCTTGCGACAACCATTAGAAATGTATAACTTCATTCTTCAAGATTAATAACCGTGTTCGAATGCTATCCAATCTGATGATAAAGATTGTCGGACTTGATTAAAATCTTATTAACGGAAAGATGCGACCTTGTTCAAGAATCCATTGATGCTGATCGCACTTGCTTTAACCGGGCTTGTCGCTGCATGGGGTATTATTGATACGGCGGGGCTGGCCGGGTTCTCCGCAACATTAACGGGCATCCTTTTCACCAGCCGCGGTTGGTTTGTGATGCTCTCGGTGAGCCTCCTTTTGATCTTGAGTATTTGGCTGGTCTTCTCTCCGTACGGCAAGATCAAACTCGGAAAGGACGATGATGAGCCCGAGTTTTCCACGGTCAGCTGGCTGACTATGCTTTTTGCAGCCGGCATGGGGGTGGGACTGCTTTTCTGGGGCACGGCCGAGCCCCTTTCGCACTATAAAGTCGTTCGCAACTACACCGATAATTTTCGGGCCGCCGAACACGCCCTTTTTGTGACCAATTTTCACTGGGGGCTGCACGCCTGGGCCATCTATGCTGTCACGGGTCTGGTCATGGCCTATTTCAGTTTCCGCAAAGGCTATCCCAACCTGGTGAGCACGCCGATGAAAGCGGTTTTTGGCCAGCACCTCTGGACAAGGGGGGTCGGCTGGCTAAGCGACCTGCTGGCCATCTATGCGATCGCCATCGGCATCGGCGGCTCCATCGCCATGGGCGTATTTCAGATTCAAAGCGGTGTTGAGTCGCTTTTCGGGCTTTCCAATTCCGGCCTCTGGCTGGCGGTGGCGATCTTTGCGGTGCTCTGTATGGCGTACATTCTGCCCTTGACGGTGGATCTGAGCAAAGGTATGGCGACGCTTTCCAATACAGCGATGGCCATCGCAGGCGGGCTGATGGTCTTCGTGCTGCTGACCGGCCCGACCTTCTTCATGATGAGCGGAATTGTCGGATCGATCGGCGACTACTTCGCGCGGGTGATTCCGCACGGCTTTAAAACCTATACCTTCTTCGATGAAAAGGTCACCACCTGGTTTCAATCCTGGACGCTGACCTTTATGGTCTGGTGGTTTGCCTGGGCCCCCTTCGTCGGTGTTTTCATTGCCCGCATATCAAAAGGGCGCACCATCCGGGAGTATCTTTTGGGCGTCATGCTGGTGCCGACCTTTTTTTCAATCCTCTGGTTCGGTGTTTTCGGCAGCGTCGGGTTCTTTGGGGTGCTGCGGCTGGATGCGCCGATTCTGGAAGTGGTGGATACCAACATTAATGACGCCACTTTTTTTGTGCTCAGGTATCTGCCGTTGAGCAACTTGACCAGTGTTGCCACGGTTCTGGCCGCCTTTCTTTTCGTGGTGACAAGTGTAGTCAGCGCCTCTTTCGTGCTGTCCATGTTTGCCACAGCCGGGGACCTGAACCCACCGACCGGGACCAAGCTGATATGGGGTGTTATTTTGGGAGCCCTCGGGCTGGTGATGATCCTGTCGAACAGTATCGACGCCGTGAAGAGTATCATCGGCCTGGCCGCGTTGCCCTTTATTTTTATCTTGCTCTTGATTGTGGTTTGTCTGTTAAAAGCGCTCAAATCAGAGGAGGTCTGATGACCTTACAAAACCTTATCGACACGCTTCTTAACATCTGGGTGTTTGCTTTCATCGGCATTCTGGTCTGGCTGTATTTCAAGAAGGAATCAAACGCTGATAAACCTGAGCATCAGAGCAGCGATTGATAGGATTGACTTATAAATGGATCTCGCGGACCATAGTTTCCGCGTAGTTGAGTCATGGCGCGGCTGTTGCGCTGCCCAGGCAGTTTGGGCGGATCGTGCCTTTTGACAAATTGCCGGCCGCTTCAGCTGATATCGGTCTTTGTTTTCCCCAAATAGGTCGGTTCCCTTTTAGACTCACTTGCCTTTATCTTCCTCATAATCCGTCCGAGGGTCCAGCACCATGGCAACGGAGGAGATATTTTTCATAGGCGCAAAATTGACCTGCTCCGATGGCTGAATAATGGTCACTCGTTCCTTATGTCTTAAATACAGGATCATAACGGCAGTTACACCGGCCACCACTGACCAGTAGACAAAAAAGTCCATAGGGGGTCTTGAGCAGCGTCAAGGTAATAGATGCCATTACAGGGCCGAAGATAGCGCCAATGCTGTAACACAGCAAAAGAGCCGAGCTGATCGCCACCGCCTCCTTACCTTCGAGGACATCATTGGCGCGGGCGACGGCCAGCGGGTAGACCGCAAATATCAATCCCATAAAATAACACGCCATCGTCATGCCGATGGTCAGGGTTGAAAAACCTTCCTGGGTCATTCGCAGACTCAGTTGGGTGAACAAGACCCCACCGCCCATCAAAAAAAACAGGGCGGACGCAAAAAGGGCCCCGAAAAAGATAATCGTAATTAATTCTGCATCGCATTAAAGAATCGAGTTATTTAAGTACAGAAGGATTTGGTGTTGAGTGTCCGGAAGTAAATAATCAGCCGGTAGAATTGGTCTGATAATGATTAATGTTTGCAACCGAAAACCAACAGAGATAAGGATGCATCATGAAAACGGGCATGAATGTTCATGAGACTTTAGGCCGGTACATACTGGCCGATGGTATGGACTTGGTCATGGACCTGAACAAATCCCATGGCAGTTGGATTGTGGACCAAAGGGACGGTGCGGAGTACCTGGACCTTTACACCATGTATGCGTCCCAGGCGATCGGCTACAACCACCCCAAAATGCTTGAAATCAGCGATGAGCTGGCCCGGGTGGCCACCCAGAAGCCGATCTGCTCGGATATCTATACAGTGGAAATGGCCCAATTCATGGAAGTCTTCGCGCGGGTGGCCATGCCGCCATACCTGCCGCACGCCTTTTTTATCGAAGGCGGCGCCCTGGCGGTTGAAAACGCCCTGAAGGCCGCCTTTGACTGGAAAACCCGCTTCAACCGCGTCTCTAGCAAGGATACTGTCCACGGTGACATGATCATTCATTTCAAAGAAGCATTTCACGGCCGCAGCGGCTACACGCTATCGCTGACCAACACCTATAATCCCGACAAGACCCAATTCTTTCCCAAATTCGATTGGCCGCGGATCGACAATCCCAAGCTTCGTTTTCAGATTGATGCGGCCGAAGTGCAACGGGTATCTGAAATCGAAAGGCGGGCGCTGGACCAGGTCAAGCAGGCCATTCAGCAGTATGGGGACCGTCTTGCCGGTCTAATCATCGAGCCCATCCAGAGTGAAGGGGGCGACAATCATTTTCGGCCCGAGTTCATGCAGGCGCTTAGAGATCTGTGCGGTGAAAACCGCATCCTCTTTATCCTCGACGAAGTGCAAACGGGTATTGGGCTGACGGGCCGCTTCTGGGCTCACGAGCATCACGGTGTTCAACCGGATATTGTCAGCTTCGGGAAAAAAACCCAGGTCTGCGGTATGCTGGCCGGGCCGATCATGGACGAGGTGACAGACAATGTCTTTCAGCGATCATTGCGAATCGGTTCCACCTTTGGCGGCAACCTGGTAGACATGGTGCGCTGCAAACGCATCCTGGAAATTATCGAATCCGAAAAGCTTGTGGATGCAGCCGACCGGCAAGGCGCCTATCTGCTGGCTAAGCTCCAGGAACTGCAGTCACGCTTTTTCGACACCGTATCCAACGCCAGGGGGCAGGGCCTGCTTTGCGCCTTTGACCTGCCCGATCCCGAACGCCGCAAGCAATTTGTCAAACGCTGCACCCACGCCAGAGTGCTGATTGTGGGTTGCGGCCCCAACAGTGTTCGTTTTAGACCCCATCTGAACATCCGCAAAGCAGAGATTGACTACAGCCTAAAGGTCATGGCGGAAATCCTTTCCGATATGGCCTAATTATATCAAGGAAACAAGTTCAATACGATTTTCGGCTAAGTATGAATTTACTGCTCAATATCTGCTGTCGAGCTCCGACTGCGAGTCGTTTTCCCTGTCGGAAGTCTTAGTGATGGCTGATGCAGAAACTATAGCGGTTGTCATAAATATGTTCCGTTTGCCATATTTGTTAACAAGCGCCATGGTGGTTTGTAACGGCTTGAAATTATTTTTAAACCTGACAACCGCTATCTTATTGTTGTTACTTAAAAAAATCTAGACGTTTACGGAACAATGTGCCATATTTTAATACATGCCACGGCCTTTACTCATTGCCAATCGGTAAAACGCCACAATCGAAGAGCTCAAGCAAGTTTGCCGGCTCGGATCCAATGAAACCGCTACACGCTGTAGGGCGATACAGATGCTTTTGGCCGGTGCCAACAGAGATCTGGTTTGCAATGCACTGGTCGTAACCCATCGTGCCATACGAAAGTGGATCAACGCATTCAATTGCTGCGGTGTTGATGGGCTGATCGTCAAAAAACGGCCAGCTCGAATGACCATTATCAATGATCAGCAAGCCCCGCAACTAACGAATTTGATTGATCAAAAACCCGCGTGACCCAAAACGGTGGTCACTTGCGCATGAATGGCACCGGCATGGTTTGCCCGCGCAGCGGTCAGTTTTTCGTCATTGAAGCTTCTCATTCTGACTCGGCTACTTTTCAAGCCTTTTTAGATAATGAACAGCTATGGGATCAATTAGAACTTGGATACACAAAGACCTTAGGACATCCGATGCTCCGGCAGGCCATCGCTGAAATCTACAATGGAATCCATATGGAAGATATTATCGTCGTGGTTCCGGAGGAAGGCATTTTTTTGCTGAATTCGCGGACTGTTTTAGCTGGAATCGACCTTTAGACGGTTCGATTTGTTTTCCCAGATCGCTCATTTCTCAAGACACGTTCGAGTTTTGTGAGCAACTTGTCAAAGAAACAGGGATCATGCTGTTACCTTCGCGGACGTTCATGTTCGGCCATAACCATGTCCGCGTCTTTTACGGTCGAGAGAATTTTCCCGAAGTGCTGAAGCGATTTGCCGATTATCTGAACAGACGCTTTCGATGAAAGCAAATGCGCCTTGCTTAATCTGCAGCGTTAAATGCCTGCTGCCCGCTTAAGCCTATTGAGCCTCAAACAAATTTCTTCAAGAGTTGCTTGGGATTTCGCAAAACACAATCTCACCTGGTTGTTGCCCAGATCTGCCGTATGATAAAAGGCCGTGCCCGGTACCGTAGCAATACCGGTAAGCGATATCAATTTCCGACTGAATGAATACGCACTACCTCCATTGAGCTGATCGATCAAGCGGTCCGCATCAGCCATGATATAATATGCACCTTTAGGCGGAAACAGGCTGAATCCAGCATTCATCAGTGCATCGCAGAGCCTGTCGCGCGCCCGAGCATAACGGTTCCGAAGTGTAGCATAATAGGACGCTTCTAAATTAAGAGCGCAGACGCCGGCCTTCTGAAAAGGCGTTGGCGCGCCAACGGTCAGAAAATCGTGAACCTTGCGAATACAGTTGGTAATATGTGATCGCGCCAACGCCCAGCCCACCCGCCATCCGGTGACGGAATATGTTTTGGAAAGGGAGTTGATGGTGACTGTGCGGTCTGCCATGCCTTCCAACGAAGCAATAGAAATATGTCTTTTGCCATCATAAATGATATGCTCATAAATTTCATCGGTTATGGCAAGACAATCCCACTGGATGCAAAGTCCGGCGATCTCTTCAAGCTCGGCACTTGAAAAAACCTTGCCGGTCGGGTTGTTAGGTGTGTTGATGATGATGGCCTTCGTTCTGGAGTTGAATGCTTCGGCCAGTGCATTCGAATCATACGTCCAATCCGGAGGTTTTAGCGTGACGAAACGGGGCCGGGCACCTGATAGGACAGCATCTGGGCCGTAATTTTCATAGAAAGGCTCAAAAATGATGATTTCATCTCCGGGATTCACCACAGCCTTGAGGGTGGCGATCATCGCCTCGGTGGCACCGCAAGTCACGGTTACCTCGGTGTCCGGATCATATTTGATTTGGTTGTACCGAAGTGCTTTGGCAGCGATAGCCTCTCTTAGATCGGGCTCACCAAAGGTGATGGAATACTGATTGCGACCTGTTTCAATTGCATCAACAGCCGCTTGTTTAAGCGCCTGCGGCGGATCAAAATCCGGAAATCCTTGCGCCAAATTTATCCCGCCCTCGGCCATACATATGCGCGTCATCTCGCGAATAACAGATTCAGTAAATTGCTTTGTAATCTGAGAAAGTGCTTTCACATGCTCTCCTTTCCGCTTGTTTTCCAAAACGCAATGATATCAATTTTTCTTTTGGTTTTTCAAGCGGATGCGGACAAATTTTTCACTGTCAATTGGTATTTTCCAGCAATGATAATTCCGAATTCAACGCTTCCAATGTTAAGTTGGCGGGTTTGATACTTGACGCTCAGAAAAATTCGGTGCTACAGTTCTTTCTAAATGCCCGATGTTATCGAAAAAATAAATCATTCAATTGTCCAGCATGGCCCGATCAACAGGCGCGTTTACGTGATGAAACTCGATGAGCGGGATGTGCCGTCAATTTTGCCTTCATTAGCGCAACTTGCCCGTGACAAGGGCTATGAGAAGATTTTCGTTAAAACACCCGGGCGCCACCAAAATGTATTTGCGCAGGCAGGTTACGAACAGGAAGCGAGCATTCCCCGTTATTTCAAGGATCGAGAGGATGCGGTTTTCATGGCCATATATTTCTCCACGAACCGCAGCCGAATCAAGAATCGACGGGATATACTTGAAGTACTTGCGTTGGCGCATGAATACGAGCCCTCCGGCTCGCACACCAATTATGATCGCTTTTTTCAGGTACAAAAATGTCAGCCGGAAGATGCCCTCGAGATGAGCCGATTGTTTAAAGCGGTTTATAAAACCTACCCCTTTCCGGTCTTCGACCCGCATTATCTGATCGACTCTGTTAATCGTCATGCAACCTATTTTTGTATCCGCCAGAACAATCAAATGGTGGCGCTGGCTGCGGCGGAAATAGATCCTGTCAACCAGGCGGCAGAAATGACAGACTTTGCCACCCTTGCCGAATACCGCCGTCAGGGCATGGCCGACTGCCTGCTGAAGGCAATGGATGCTGAAATGACGCAACAGGGCATGCAGACAGCTTACAGTATTGCCCGGTCACTCTCAGCTGGGATGAATATCACATTCGCCAAAAACGGCTATCGGTTCGGTGGCACCTTGTGCAACAATACCCATATTGCCGGGCGGATCGAAAGCATGAACATCTGGTACAAGCACCTGTAACGCATACAATCAAATGGCGGTGCGAACTTCTTTTCAATTGTATTTTCTTTATATTGAAGGTTGCATTTGACAATCAATCCGGCCATGCTATATTGGCCGATAGAAGAATATCGGCCGTCATCGCAATTTGCGGTGCGGTCGCTTGTTCACGCCAATGGTGCAAAACTTATATGGCAAATTGTCATAAAGGTGGATGAAATGAATCTCGAAGATACAGTCTATCGCGTGGAATTTGTCAACTCCGGTGAACAAAAAGAAGTGACCTTCTCCGCGCTCGCCGCGGATGCGGTTGATTTCCTCGAACATTACGGAGAGGTATACCTTTTGGGCGATGCCTTTGCCGCCATCATCGGTAAAGGCGACGGCCAAACGAAATTTGACCGTTTGTTAAATGCTGCCGGCTATGCCAATGATCCGCAGGGTTTTTTTTTAGAAATGACCGAAAAATTGGGCAAAGCCAACAGCGCAAACGGTGGTCCGATTGAAATTAACGAAATCCAGCTGCCCCATCTTTTCGTTTTGTCGCTTCTGGAGAAAATCTTACCGGACAATCGCTTCATCTCGGTTCGGGATGTAAGCCAATTTGAAAAATTGACCAACATTGCGGTAGACGAATCAGAGCGGGACGCGCTCCAGGAAGTCATCGAAACCTATCCGGTCAGGCTCTCGATGCATACCATTCGCCAGATGCGTATTTCAAAAAACGTTGCCTATCAATATGCACCGTTTATCGAGGAATTGGATCCGGTCGGGCAGGTCAACACATGGATCGGGCAATTCCATCAGGGCCTTTTAGAGCAGATGTACCGCAACCGGGTCATCTTTTTGCTCAACATGAGCTGCCCGGTCTACTGTCGTTTTTGCTTCAGAAAGCATAAAGATTCCAGAAACCAGGCCAATCCAACGACAGCAGATGTGCAACAAGCAGTCGATTATGTAGGCGATTCTCCGAATATCAAGGAAATTGTTATTACCGGAGGCGATCCCTTTTTAAACAAGAAAAATATGATGACAGCCATTGACGGCCTGATGAAAATCCCGCACGTTCAGACCCTAAGGCTGGCAACCCGCTCCATCTCCTACGACCCGCATCTGTTTTATAAAGATAACGCCTTTTGGCTGAAC
>JASFGH010000019.1:0-17110 GCA_050123865.1 Desulfobacterales bacterium
ATTTGGCGATCAAACTTAAGGTTTCACCGCGCCACCTCACCTGATGAACAAGATAATTCACCCGGTGCTTGGCGGCAAAGGCTTCAGTGGGCGGTGTTTTCTTTTTGACAAGTTTAGCTGGAATTAAAACTGCAGCATTCGCAGGAATGTGGTTGGGACTCAGCTTCGGATTTGCCTGCGCCATTCGTTTCCAATTTTTAGAATCGCCCGTAAACCATTCGGCTATACCCGGTAGCGTCTCATACGACCACTGGGTTCGGTAAACCATATATTGTGAATTCTTGGAATACGGCTCAAGCGCAGACCCTTCATCATCGGATGAGAATTTAGCCTCCATTGTGTGCCACTTTTCTTTAAACCAGCTTTTTGAATTTTCGTATTTTTCACCGAATTTCATTTCTTTGACCGTGGCACAGCCAAATAGCAGCATGATGATCATCCCGCAGATCATGCTCCTGGTGACGAAATTCTTCAATACTGTAGTCATGGGAATTACTCCTTGTTTTCCGTTATTTGCTCTAAAAAGTCGGCAGCTGATGCGTTGGCCGGATTGATTTCAATCGCTCGCCTGAGGTTTTCGACACACTGGCTGCGTTCGCCTAATTGCTCCTGCACCATAGCAAGATTAAACAAGGCCTCATCAAGGAATTCCGGCTCCAGTTTCACGACCCGCGCGTACATTTGCTTGGCCTGTGCGAAATCTTCAGTGGTCGCATAGATGTATCCAAGGTTAAAAAATGACTCCGGTTGAAGCGGTTGGAGTTCGGCAGCCTTTTGGTAGCTAACGATGGCTTGCGGAAAATCATTTTCACGAACATAAACGTATCCGAGGTTGCACAAGGCCGCAAAGCTTGAGGGATCAAGCTCCAACGCTTTGAGCAAAGCGCTTTTCGCCGATGGTAGGTCTGTGGCGAGCAACTCTTCAGCCATGCTCTGTAAAGCAGCCGAAAATTCTGCCGAAAATTCACTAAGCGCCGAAGGCTCCGCTGCCAGCACCGATTCAAACATCGCCACAGCAGAGGCAAATTGCTTGGCCTCAAGCGCCTGCCGGGCGGCCTGAATTTGTTCACCGGTAATGTTCGTTTCCGGCTTTGTCGTCGTTGGGGTAAGCGAATATGCCGCAACCGACCGGTCTGAGAGGGTAAAGGGCAATTCTGTCAGACTGAGATTAAAGAAAATGCCCAAAATGACCATCACCGCAGCCGGTGCAAAGCGCCAGATGGTTTTTTGAAATGCAGGCGCCGGTCGGGTTTCCTGAAGAAAAACGGTACTCCCGGTATTATCGTTATCGCGCGAAGAGGCATGATTCGCCAGAGGCGGCAGGGCGCTTTCAACCTGCTTATGGGTCCACAGAGCCTTTTCCTCTACGGTAAATTCTTCTTTGAAAAAATCTTTGATAAAACCGGCAAAGCTTCGGCTGTTGGGCCGCACAGCCAGCTCAAAAATACATTCCTCCAGATCGGCTAGCATCTGGCCGCAAGTCTGATAGCGGTCGTCGGGTTCTTTTGCTAGCGCCCGGTCAACAGCGGCATAAAGTTTATCAGGAAGGTCCGTTCGCAGCTCTTTCAACGGTGTGAAGCGCGCCTCACGCACCTGACTGTAGATATGCATGGTCTCGCCTTCAAACATCCGCTGACCGGCCAGCAGTTCGTAGAAGATGATGCCGGTGGAAAAGATGTCCGAGCGGTGGTCGAAGACGTGGCCCATGGCCTGCTCCGGCGACATGTAGGCAATTTTACCTTTAATCAGGCCTTCATGGGTCGTGCTGTTATGACTGGCCGCTTTCGCGATGCCGAAATCAATGATTTTCACCTGCCCTTCATAAGTCAAAAAGATATTTTGGGGATTGATATCCCGATGGATGATATTCAGGGGCTTGCCTTGCAGATCCCGCAGTTTATGAGAGTAATCCAACCCGGCACAAATGCGCGAAATAATGTAAAGTGTGCTTTCAAGATCCAACGGGCTGCCGTTTTTTCTGAGCTTGTGGATCAATTTGCGTAAATCTTTGCCGAAAAGATATTCCATGGCGATGAAGTATTCACCGTCAATACTGCCGAAATCATAAATCT
The DNA here is from genome assembly GCA_050123865.1 of Desulfobacterales bacterium. Classification (GTDB taxonomy): domain Bacteria; phylum Desulfobacterota; class Desulfobacteria; order Desulfobacterales; family JAHEIW01; genus JAHEIW01. The sequence continues at coordinate 2,073 of JASFGH010000019.1, forward strand.
GTATGATGTTTTCATGCTGAAGCAAGGCGGCAAGTTTGGCTTCATCAATAAACGCCTTGACCAGATTGCCTTCATCGGAGAGGTGCGGCAGGATTTTTTTGATTGCAACGCGCTTCTCAAAGCCGTGATCGCCGGTGACCTTGGCGCGATACAGTTCGGCCATACCGCCCACAGCAATTTTTTGCAGCAGCTGGTATTTACCGAATTGTTGGCTCTTAAGGTCTTTCATCTTGAAAATAGTCCTCAATTATGGATCACGTGTTCCGCTGGTGTGGCTTTGGCGTTCCGCAAGGGGTGTCCGTGAATCTCAGCTGTATTTGCCGCTTCTATTCTATCAACCCGAAATCTGGCATATATATCGGCCATTTGGCATGGATACTTGAATGGTGGGACGAGTTGTGTCTTGAATTTGGCCAAAAGGGTTGAATCCTGTTCGAGGGATAGGCGTAATTCGGCGCAAAAACGGAGCGTACACGATAGTACGCGAGTATTTTGCGCCGGATTAGAACACAGCCCTTGGACAGTAGGCGATCCTTTTTAAACCCGTTTTAGAGTTTGTAGAGCAGGTCGATGTACCGCTTCAATAAATCCCCCACCAGGCTGCGCACGGGCAGATTGGCGGCCAGGCCGTAGATGGGAGCCATCGTTCCGGATGAATCGGGATTCTCACGCACATCGTCAACTGCTGCCTTTAAATCATCAATAAATCGTTCGGTTACTCCCGGCTGGGTATGCCGCAGGGTCACACACAAATGGAAGCAGGCGGGATGGTGGAGGCCGTTTAGACTCCAGCCCCTGGCGGTTAGATAATCCATAACCTGATAAATATCTAACGTCCTGGAACCGAAAGCGATGACCCATAACGGATCCCCCAGGATGTAAATTTCGGGAATATCTTGAATCCCCTTTTTTATTCTGGCGGCAGCTTCCAATATTTTCCGGGTAGCCGCTAAATAACCGTCTATGCCGATTTTGATCATTGCGGCCCAGCAGGCGGCGCTTAAAGCGCCCGGTCGACTGCCGGCAAAAGTTGGTGAAAAATATAGCCCACCGGGCCATTCGGTGGCCGTAAAATACTGATAGCGGCGCAACGTTGGACTGTGGTATAAAATGACGGAGGTTCCTTTGGCTGCATAGCCATATTTATGCGTGTCGGCCGAGATCGATGTCACCCCGGGCAATCGAAAATCAAACAACGGAACCGCATAGCCCAATTGTTCGGCCCAGGGCAAAACAAACCCTCCCAGGCAGGCATCGGTGTGAAATCCGATGCCCTTCTCTCTGGCCAGCTCAGACAGCTCCTCGATGGGATCCACAACGCCGTGTGGAAAGCAAGGTGCCGATCCGATCAGCGCAATGGTATGGCGCGTTAAGGCATTGCGGGCTGCCGTCACATCGGCCCGATAATCGGCGTCCACCGGGATGCGTTTGATTTTGATATTAAAATATTCGGCCGCTTTATCAAAGGCTGCATGTGCGCTGACGGGGACAATCATCTCCGGCCGCGTGATATTTTTTTGATCGCGGGCCCAATCCCGATATGTTTTAATCGCCAGTAAGATGCTTTCGGTGCCGCCGGATGTTACGACGCCACAGATTTCCCGATCCGAATCCGCAGCGGTCGCCTGCGGATCTGCACCTAGCATCCTGGCGGTCATGGACACAATCTCTGATTCGTACTTGACGCTGCTGGGCCATAAATCGGTATGCAGGGGATTGCTCTGGGAGTTCAGCATGTAGACCTGATTTAAAAAATCAATGTGGGCTGCATCCCCATGATAGACGGCCCCGGAGGCGTAGCCGTCTTTCCATTTGGACTGCTCCTGATCAGACAGGGTTTGCATTTCCTCTAAAATGGCTGATGCTTCACGGCCGGTGTCCGGTATGGCGGCATAGGTATCAAATTGTTGCCGATAGGGCTTAACAACCGCTTCGAGATCGTGCAGCAGGTTGTCGAATTCTTGCTCTACCTTTCGCTCGACCACCGGCAGGTTTTTGAGCCGGTTAAATAGCCAGGTCGCAATTCGGGGATTTAGCCTTCCAAGAAAGCCTTCGCTGAGCTTTTTAATGTCCATTCGTCCTCACCCATCTTTGATCAGCGGCATCTATAATTTCCGTTAGGGCATCCGTTCGTCGAGTCACATGTTCGGCGGCTGGCTGCAGTTCAGGTGCTTGAAGATCCGCCGGTTGCGTTTGTACAGCTCCAAAAACTGGCGGTATAAGCCATCATATAAGTGCCGGTTATTCTTATTGGGCTGATAGGTACGGGAAATTTTGACCTGATCCGGAATGTCTTCAACCGCAAGATGTCCCAGAGCAATGGAGGCAAGGAAGGCAGCGCCGCGCAAATTGGCCTGGATGGGCGCTTTGACCTGCTTGATGGTCCGGTTAAAAACATCTGCAAAAATCTGGCACCAGACGCTGGAATTGGCGCCGCCGCCGATAAAGTGGATCGGGTCCAGGCGCCGTTTGATAAATTTTTCAACATATCCCAGCAACCACCTTGAATTATAGGCCACCCCTTCGTAAATCGCTCTGACCACATGCGCGCGGGTGGTATTCAATGAAAGGTTAAACAGTCCCGCCCGCACCGAATCGTTTTCAACTGGCGTCCGCTCACCGTACAACCAGGGCGTGAAAATCACATTATTGCTGCCGGCAGGCGCATTGCCGGCAATTTTATCAAATACTTTATAAGCATCCGACGGCCGCTCTTGCGGAAGCAACATATTGTCTTTTAGGAAGGTCAAGCAGGCGCCGGCGGTTTCCTGCTCATTGGCGATAAAATAACGGTTCGGTATCGCCGACGGCAGGGCCGCCATGTTATGTACCAGATCCGTTTTTTTAAACGGCACATGGCAGGTGATCCAGGACGAGGTGCCCACATAAAGGTGTCCTTCGAAATCCCTGACTGCACCGGAACCAATCGCAGCACTGTGCAGATCCGGCGTGCCCGTTATCACAGGCGTCTCTGGCTCAAGGCCCAGCTCTTGGGCTACTTCTTTTTTCACCGGGCCCAGAATGTCAACCGCTTGCTTGAGGTCGGGAAATTTTTCGCGCGGAATGCCGAATATCCTCAAAAGCCTGTCGTCATAAGTCACGCGGTTAAGGTCGCGGTTATCGGTTATCCAGTGAAGAGCAATTGAGTCGTAAGAGGCAGCAAAGCGGCCGGTCAACCGGAGGTTAATATAATCTTTTGGCTCCAGGAATTTAAAGGTTCGGCGGTATATCTGTGGAACTTCTGATTTTAAAAACAGGATGTGTGCAATCGGATCTTTGCCGGCATGCCCCGGCGCCCCACCGGTTAAGCGCAGCCAGCGACTGAGCTTCGGCAGGCTGTAGCCTTCAATATTGATCAATCCACCTGTGACCTGCTCAACATAGCGCCGGCCGCGCGTGTCCATCCAGATAATGGCATTGGCCAGGGCCTGACCGCCTGAATCGACGGCCACCGTGCCGGACCATTGGGTGGTGCAGCTGACACAGACAATATCTGCAGCAGCTACCCAGTGTTTTTCTAAAACCCGTTTGGATGTATTCAGGACAGCCTGCCACCATTGATCCGGTATTTGCTCGGCCCCCCCCTCGGGCAGGATCAGCAGGTCAACGTTTTCAAATTCATAATCAATGACCTCACCCCGCGTGGAAATTAGAGCTGATTTTGGCCCGGAGGTGCCCAGGTCAATCGCGAGAATATATTTTTCTGTGCTGGCTGTCACCTTAGTGGATGGAAACCAATAGTTAGTTTGCAATTTGGAAATGAGCAATTTTTTTGATGAGCAAGGCCGCACAAGGGTTTCCGGCAAGGCGTACCTCGAGTGCGTCGCAGGCGGAAAACCCGCGGAGAACACAGCTCATCGGAAAAAGGGCCATTTATAAATGGTAACTATTTAATGACCGACAGCTTGAACCCGCTGGTGGGCTAACGCCGTCTCCTCCCTGAATTTTTCTTTGCGCACGCGGTTAAATTCTACCTCTATGGCGACAAAGGCATCAACTATTTCCGGATCGAAGTGTTGGCCTTTTAAGCGGATAATCATCGACTTGGCTTTATCGTGGGAATAGGCTTCTTTATAAAATCGTTTGGTCGTCAGGGCATCGTACACATCGGCCACTGCAATAATGCGCGCAGATAAAGGGATTTCTTCGCCTTTGAGTCCTTTAGGGTACCCCGAGCCGTCCCATTTTTCGTGATGGTTGTACGCAATTTCCTTGCCAATGGCCAGGAAGGATTTTCCCTCAATCTGAGATTCGATCACATTTAAGGCATTACCGCCCATCACGGTATGGCGCTTAATGATGTCAAATTCTTCTTCAGTCAATTCCCCGGGTTTTAGTAAAAGCGCATCCGGCGTGCCGACTTTGCCGATATCGTGCAGAATCGAGGACTGATAGATGTCGTCAATATATTGCTGTCCGATGCGACCCGCAAACTTGGGATTCTTAGCCAATTGCACGGCAAGTATTCTGGCATACTCCCGAATTCTTTCCAGGTGGGTGCCGGTACCCTCGTCGCGGTATTCGGCAAGCTTGGCAAGACCCAGAATTGTTGCGCTGCGGGCTTCATGTACTTTCCGATAGGATTCCAATAAATCCATTTCCATTTTCTTTTTTTCGGTCCGGTCCCGCAGTACGCCTCGATATCCGATGGGCATCCCCTTGGAATCCTGTAGTAAAGAAGCCGAAGCTTCAATGAATAAGGTTGCCCCCTCGATATTAAATTCGCAGTCAAAGGCTTTAACCGGCCTGCCGCTACGGCGGCATCCCAAAAAGGTTTCGTAAATTAATCCGGTATTCTTTTCATCCATAAAATCCCAAAAATTCATAAATACCAGATCCATTTTGGGAACGCCGAGAATTTTACTCAACGAGTCGTTAACAAAAATAAAATACCCCTCGAAGTTGATTTCATAGTAACCCTCTTCGATATTTTCGAGAATCGTTCTGTATTTTTCCTCGCTTTCTCTTAAAGCTTCCAGCGCCCGGTTGCGTTCATTGATGGTAAATTGTACGTGGGAGCCAAACATTAAAAAAAGGCAAAATACGATCAGCCGCGGCCACACATCGCTGATATTGGGCCCGAAGATTTCTTGATAGAAACTAATTTCCTCCGGTGAAAATACATTAAGAAGGGATTCCAGAGCCCAGTACAACGCTCCCAGAAATATCGCGGTCAGAACCATGTAATCGGCCATATCGACACGATTACCCATTCGTTTTTTTAATTTATTCATATAGTTGCTTCCCTAGCGGATGCAAAATATTGACGCTTCAGGTCGTGTTTGATAGAATATTAAAGGTTGAATGCAAAGGGCTGCATGGCCAAACCTGGCAAGTGTCTTAAATCACTCACTCCAACAAGGTTATATAATGGGCTCAAGAATTAAGCAATATATCCTGATTGGCATCCTGGCAGCCGCCGGTTATTTCATCATGGATAATCATTTCATAATTTATGGCAAAGATGTTCGCCTTTTAAAGAAAACATCACTGCATCTGCATTACACTTTTTTCAGCGTTAATGGAAAAAATCCGTCTAAAATCCTGGAAATTGACTATCTGCGCGATGCGGGTATTGGCGATTTGCTCGTTGAAATGGGGGTCATTGATGAAGAGCAAAGGTTTAACCTGGAAAACGAATACTATGAATAGCCGAATGTATTCGTCATTCCAGAATTCGTCTTATCCCTAACCGCAAATAATCTCCATCGATAATATGTTTGGCAATGCTGATTTGTTTGCTCAACTGCGTTTTCATCAGATATCATTCTAACTGAAAATGATAGGTCATTGCAATCAACAAATGGCATTTAATTCGAGCGTAATGGGCCGCTCCTCTTCACTTTTGCCTGTAAACCTTATGGGACCGGGCTTTCTGAAATGGTCGCCAGCTAAATCAGCCGCCAACCACTTTTCGCGATTGGCCTTTACGATCTGAAATGCGGCTGAACGAACATCGACGATACTTTTTTCCAGTACAAGCGATAGGCGGCCTTTTCGCTCTTCAAGATGCATCAGCGGTGCAATGGGAATACCGATCGGTTCCCATTTTGAAAAATCCTGCTCCAGATTGCGAATGGCAGCCATTTGCCCGGTAGCCCCGTTGGCGATCAGGCTAAATACGGTCAAACCCAGGTTATAGGTATAGATGCAATCGAATCGGGTCGGGTCATTTCCGCGGCCGTCATAGCCGTAAAAATGATTCTGGGTTTTAAAAGAGGGAACTGACTTTTTAAAAATTTTTTCTACCGCCGCCGGAATGTCCTGGCTATCTTTGATCATTTTCGCTTCGACCAGAGACTGCTTTAACGTTTTCAACGATATAATTTCGAATCTTCTCAATAAAATGTCAGCCTGTTCGTAATCTTGAAATAGCAGCACACCAAAAGCATCCGGGTCCAGGCCCGCCCGCATCAATGTTTTGCAATAATAGCTTTTGTGAATGCCAAGGCGGTAGCGGCCCTGATCTTTTAGAATGTTCAGATAATCTTTGACCAGATCCATTAGGACTTTTTCAGTTTCAACCTGCGAAAAAGGAAAATTGCCGTGGCTGTCCCTTTCCATTAAAAGTCCTTCCTGAAAAAAGGCCGGAATGTCATTGAATAGATCATCATCACGTGTGTTCCAGAGTGTAAAGGAAGTATCCTCTCTGGAGCGCTGCGCCAGGCGGCGCAGATACTCCAGCTTATCTTCCAACAACGCAAAAGCGGTATGAAAATCCCGGTCGTGCGTCTGGTTGTATTTGGCAATAAGGGTATTGAGTTTAATAATGAAAACCTGAATCTCGTTGATGAACTCCAGCACGCCCTCGGGCACGACGATAACGCCGTAATTTTTCCCGATGGCAGCACGCCTGACAATTCCTTCACAAATCACGCGTGACAGATGCCGCAGGGTTATGCCGTAAGCATGATAGTCGACCGTGCCTTTTTGTTGGGCCTTTTCAAGCCGCCGTTGGTCCACATAATCGGCCAGGTCCTCGCCAATGAGGGTCATATTCGCATGGGTTTGTAAGGCAACTTCCAGTGCCAGGTGGCTGGCAACCCGGCCCATGACTTTACAAATATGCCAGTATTTGACATCAGAGCTGCTGTCGGTGCACAAATTGCTGATGGAATTGGCGAAGGCCCGGGCGGCGGTGTGAAATCCGAAAGACATCGCGCACAGGACGCTGCCGTTGTCATCTCTGACCTGAATATCGCCGTCGATTGTCTTGGGAACGCCAATGACCTGTACGCCATCGGCAACCAGATCCTGGGCTAAAAAAGCAGCATTGGTGTTGGAATCATCACCGCCCACAATGACGAGGGCGTCCAGATCAAGTTTTTTACAAGTTTCCCGACACAGTGCCATCTTGTCTGGCGTATCGATTTTTGTGCGACCGGTTTTGATCATGGTAAACCCACCGACATTGCGGTAAGCGTCTACCAGAGCATCATTGAGTTCAAGTGTTTCGTTTTCGATAATACCATCCGGACCGATCAAAAATCCGTAAACCCTGGATTTCGGATTGGCTTTCTTAACGGCATCGTAAAGGCCGGCAATCACATTATGTCCGCCGGGAGCCGGCCCGCCTGAAAAAACGATGCCGATATGCCTTTTTTGCTGATAGGTTTTGGACAGGGCTGCATCAGCGGTTTTAAGACCCTGAATTTTCTGAACCGTATTGTTGATCATATCGGGCAACTGTTTAGCGGCCTCTTTGTCCACTGTGAACTTAAATTCGTCCGTCGGCTGAAGGCATGAAAATTTTTGCGAAAGTGCGCTGCAGACCGGCGGCGAATATTGTCTTCTTTCCAGCAATTCGGCGTTCACATCTTCAGTGACTTCTAGCACCTTTGGGTGCTTTAACAGATCTGGCACGGGCATTGGCTTTTTTCCTGACATATTGATCTCCGCAATTGATATATTGAAGAAATATGATGCAAAAAGGCAATCGTCACCCAGGATTTTACCCAACCTCTTTATAGGGTGTCAATATTATTTGCCATAATGAATTTTTTAAAGAATAAGCTGCCCCTGCATTTTGGGAAACATTGAATGCCGTTTAAAGGTTGAATGGTTGTGATTATTAGAACCCAATTTTAAAAAACGACTTGCCATTTATAATGATTGTGATAAGTAAGCACCGTTTATCGCAGCAACATTCTATACTGTTAAAGGCCAATTATTCCAAAACGCAAAAAAACTGCTGTCAATGCTACTGAACAGGGACGCAATCGCTATCGATTCGGTTTCCCGGCAGTAAATTTTAACCCAATAAGGAGGAGGTTCGGTATGAAAAAAGTATTGATGTTGAGTTTGGTGGCGCTCTTTGCCGCCGGTTTTATTTTCAGCACATCGGTGTTTGGCGCGGACATCGAGCTGGCTAAAAAGTCGACGATTGAAAAAATCCTTAAAAGGGGGGAGCTGCGCGTTGGCTTTGAATCCGGCTACATTCCGTTTGAAATGACCGATAAAAAGGGAAATTTTATCGGATTTGATATGGACTACGCCCGCCGAATGGCCAAAGCTATGGGCGTTAAATTCGTGCCGGTCAACACCGAATGGGACGGCATTATCCCGGCCCTGATGACGGACAAGTTCGACATTATCATGGGGGGCATGACCATCACTCAGGAAAGAAATTTGAAAATCAATTTTGCCGACCCTTACATCGTCGTTGGCCAGACGATCCTGCTCCACAAAAAGCATGAGGGCAAGGTCAAATCATATAAAGATCTCAATGACCCCAAGTATATCCTGACCGGCCGACTGGGCACCACCGGCGAGCAGGCCATTAAGAAATTCATGCCTAAAGCCACCTACAAATCATTTCAATCCGAAGCCGAAGCGGGCCTTGAGGTGATCAACGGCAAAGCCGATGCCCTCGTGTACGATCTGCCGTTCTGCGGGCATCTTTACGCAAGCCAGGGCAAGGGCAAAACCATCTTTTTAAATGAACCCTTCACCTACGAGCCGCTGGCCTGGGCCATCAACAAAGGGGACCCGGATTTTCTCAACTGGCTCAATAATTTCTTGAGGCAATCCAAGGGTGACGGCTTCTATGACAGGCTCTATCAAAAGTGGATCCTCGGAACAGACTGGAAAAAAGAGCTGGAATAATTCGCTTAGATCGATATATTTGCATGCTGGTTGATTAAGAGGGCCGGCCTTTTCCCGTGGGAGCTGGCCGGCCTTTTTGCAAGTTGGCAGGTCAGAATCGATCGCTTCGGATATGTTGGGTTTCGATTGGACAGCTTTTAAACGATAACCTTCCAAACCGGTTAAAACACCATGAAACCAGAAAAAAATCAGCGAACTGTCGCACGGCCGCAATCATACTACATGTGGGTAGGCGTCTTCTGCGTGTTTGCCGTGATCGTTATCGGCCTGTTTTACTATGCCACCCAAAAAATTGAATATGTTTGGCGCTGGAACCGCGTGCCGATATACTTTGCCTACAAGGATACGATTGACATTACATCGGAGATCGACGGGGACGTAGCATCCATCGCCAAAGCAGGCGATACGGCCACCATAACGGTCAAGGGAGTGGGCGAATCAGCGTCATATGAAGCCCCGGCTGATGGTGTCAACGTCGAAGAAGGCGAGATGATCTCCATCGGCGATACACTCGCTTCCTTCACCAAGTGGAAGCCCGGTCTTCTGATCGTGGGCCTCTGGCTTACACTCAAGATCAGTGTCCTGGCGACGATTTTCGGGGTCATCATCGGTATCATCGGCGGTCTGACACGTCTTTCAGATAACCCGGCGCTTAAATGGACCACGATGGTCTATGTGGAAGTCATTCGAGGCTCGCCCTTGCTGGTACAGATCCTGATCTGGTACTTTATTCTTGGCACGGTCTTCAATGAGCTGCTGGCCGCCTACGGCCTGGGCCGCATTCCGGCCTGGTGGTACGGGGTAGCGTCCTTGGCCTGTTTTGCGGGCGCCTATGTCACCGAGATCGTGCGGGCCGGCATCCAATCGATTCATCGCGGTCAGATGGAAGCAGCGCGCTCTCTGGGCATGAGTTACGGCCAGGCCATGCGCTATATCATTATGCCCCAGGCGCTGCGCCGAATTTTGCCCCCCCTGGCAGGCCAGTTCATCAGCCTGATTAAAGATTCTTCGCTGCTGGGCATTATTGCCATTCGGGAATTGACCAAAGCGGCCCGGGAGGCCGTCACGGCCAGCCTGCAGCCCTTTGAAGTGTTTATGTTATGCGCTTTACTGTATCTGGTATTAACATTTACTTTATCCATGCTCGTTCAACATCTTGAAAGAAGGATGGCCATCCAGTGATTGACGTACAAAATGTGAATAAAACGTTTTATGTGCCCCACGAGGTCAAAGCCCTGGTGGATGTGTCAACCAAAATCAAAGCCGGGGAGGTGGTGGTGGTCTGCGGGCCTTCCGGCTCCGGCAAGAGCACGCTTCTCAGATGTCTCAATCGTCTCGAGAAAGCCGACTCTGGCCACATTTTCATCGACGGGGTGGATGTGTTACATCCCAAAACAAATATCAACAAGCTGCGGGCCGAAGTGGGGATGGTCTTTCAATCCTTTAACCTCTTTCCGCATAAAACGGTGTTTGACAATATTACCCTGGCCCAGAAAGTGGTTCGTAAACGCCCGACGGCAGACGCCAAAGAAAAATCCGATTTCCTGCTCAAAAAGGTCGGTATCCATGATAAATCCGGCGCCTATCCGGATAATTTATCCGGCGGTCAGCAGCAGCGCGTCGCCATAGCGCGTGCTTTGGCCATGGACCCTAAGGTCATGTTGTTTGACGAGCCGACCTCGGCCCTGGATCCTGAAATGATCGGCGAGGTGCTGGATGTGATGAAAACCCTGGCCAAGGAAGGCATGACCATGGTGTGCGTGACCCATGAAATGGGTTTTGCCCGTGAGGTGGCCGATGCCGTCATTTTTATGGATGAAGGTGCAATCGTCGAAGTCGGCAGCCCTGAGCACTTTTTCAAAAACCCCACCCATGAGCGCACCAAGCTATTTTTGAGTCAAATCCTTTAATTTGTAAAAAGTGGCAGAAAGGCCGTCATTGTTTTCATGCGTGCTTACTATGCGTGTAAACCAACAAAATCCGAAACTCGAAATTCGAAATTCGAAACAATATCAAATCTCAAATTTTCTAATCTCCAAAACGAAAGGGATTCATCCCCTATTTTTTATTTCGGAGTAAATTTTTTGGACATTTGAAATTAGATATTTGGATTTCGGATTAAATGGTTACCGCCAACACCACATCTTGTATCCAAACCACTAAAATTATACCTTAAGTTGTGTTTTTTCTTTACAAGCGCCCCACATCCTGATATGATTTGCCAGTGAAAATCAAAACTGTTTTTCCATCTTCTTGTAAGCCAAAATTTGCCTGAAAATGATTTAGACGGCAAAGTTGTGGCTTTTTTTTAAGACACTTTCATTGCTATACCATTAAAAATCTGAGCACCGCAAAAGACACGCTTGTACGATAGATTGATCCGGGGAGATCTTGACATATGAAATTAAAAAAGCTTGAAATTACGGGATTCAAATCCTTTTATGATAAAGCCGGAATCTCTTTTCCGCAGGGCGTTTCCGCAGTCGTCGGCCCCAATGGTTGTGGCAAGAGCAACATCATCGACGCATTGAGATGGGTCATGGGAGAGCAAAGCGTCAAACAACTGCGGGGCAAAAAAATGGAAGATGTCATTTTTTCCGGGGCCAACGGTAGGCCTGCATTAAATATGGCCGAGGTCTCCTTAACTCTGGCCAACGATAATGGAGATAGTCCCGAGGAGCTAAAAGACTTTACCGAAATCAACCTCACCCGCCGCCTCTATCGCTCAGGGGAAAGTGCTTATTTTTTAAACAAACAACCCTGCCGGTTGAAAGATATCCACAATGTCTTCTGGGGCAGCGGACTGGGCTCAAAATCATATGCCATTATCCAGCAGGGAAGAATCGGCGCTATTACCGAAGCGAGCCCGGAAGAGCTTCGCTTTTTTATCGAAGAGGCCGCCGGCGTCACCCGCTATAAAAACCGCAAAACAGAAGCCCTGCGCAAAATCGACGTCACTAAAAACAATCTATTGCGGGTAACTGACATTATCCTGGAAATTAAGCGTCAGATGGCCAGCCTCAAGCGTCAGGCCCGCAAAGCCGAAATTTACAATAATTACCGCATCCAGATTAAGGCCTTTGAGGCCTATCTCGGCCTGCATTACTACGACGATTATGCCCGCCAGATCCAGGAATCCGATACCCTTCTGCGTGAACAGCAGGATCTGGATATCAGCCATACCACCGAGATTAAAAAACTGGATGCCACCGTTGAAGAAATCAAGCTCAAGCGCTGGCAAAAAAATCAGGAAATATCCGAACAAAAATCAAATCAATACGAAACCCAGCGCAATATCGACCGCATTGAAAATGACCGGGTCCATTTGCGCAGTGAAGTTAAAAGACTTTCTGAAGAATCTTCGGAGCTAAAAGCCATCCGTACCGACCTGGAAGAAAAAAATCAGGAGATGCTTTCTGAAATTGAACAGGTCAAAAGAGAAATGGCTGAAGTAAATGAAGAAATGGCTGCCAAAAAATCCCGCATCAATGAGGAAAAAAAGGCCAGCGAAGACATCGCCGAAAAATTAGCAGCGCTTAATCAAGATCGGGAATCCAACAAATCGCGCTTAATGGACTTGATCGCGCGGGAGGCCCAATACAAAAACATCTACCAGACCACGATCAATAATAAGGAAAGTTTGCAAAAACGCCTGGCAGCGGTTGAAGAAGAAGAGAATCAGGCCCGCAAACAAATCCACGGCGCCCGCATGCAGGAAAAATCAGCCCGCAAACAGCTGGCGGTAATAAAAGACGACATTCATGGTTTGGAGGAGCAGATCGGCTCAGCTGGCAGCCAGTTGGCGCAAAAAAATAGCGCCCTTGGCAAGCAGGTCAAATTGACCCAGACGCTCGAGCTGGAACGCAACACCGTTAAATCCAATTTAAATACGCTCAAGAAAATGGCCGACCATTTTGAATGGTATCGCGACGGTGTCAAAGCGATCATGAGGCCCCGCAGTGCCGATGAGCCTGCCATCAGTTCGAACATATCCAAAAAGATTGTCGGACTGATGGCGGATATTATCGAGGCCAAGCCGACATTTGAAGCAGCTGTGGAGGCGGTACTGGGTGATGCACTTCAATATATTATCGTTCAAGACCAGGATGCCGGCCTGGAAGCCATTAATTATTTGCAAACCCGCCAGGCCGGACGCAGCGGATTCATCCCGCTTTCCGCTATGAAACCGGCCGCTAACCTTCAGACGGATGCGCCCGTTTCCGGATCGCTGTTGTTAGACCAGATCACTGTAAAGCCCGGTTATGAGGCCATTGTCAGGACCCTGCTGGGTCATGTGGTTTTTACAGATAACATGAATGAAGCCATCCAGCTGTATAATCGCAACGGCACATTTAAGACCATTGTTACCAAAAATGGGGATGTCATATCGCCGCAGGGTTTTCTGGTTGGTGGCAGCAAAGATAAGCTAAACGGCATTCTGGCCAAAAAACAAGAGCTCAAAGTGCTAAATCGACAGTCTATTAAGTACGACCAGAAGCTGAAAGATGCCCGCTCGGATCAGAGCCGATTGGAATCAGAAGCGCGCCGGCTTGAGATTCAGCTGCAAAAACTCACCGAACAAAAAAATAACGCTGTCAAAAAGGAAATTGAGGCCGAGAAAGAACTGGTGCGGGCGTCTGAAGAGCTCAAAAATGCAGAGCGTCACACTGAAATCGTGATGCTTGAAAAAGAAAAGCTGCATGGAGAAGCCAGTGATGTCGATGCCGAAATGACCAAATACAATACAGCCCTGACAGATCTGTCCGCCGAAGTCCAAACAGCCCAAAATAAAGTTTCCCATCTTTCGGCTTCCATCAGCACGGTGTCAGCTGAATTGGAACAATATCAGCAGAAGGTTGTCGATCGGCAATTGCAACTCACGGCATTAAATGCAAAATTGGAAAATGCCAACAGCAGCTTGCGGCGCTTAAGCGAATTTCATAATGACAGCCTGGACAGGCTCGATCAACTTGGACAGGAGATACGCACCAAACAGCTAAAGAAAGATAGCGCCAAACAACAAATAACCGAATACGATCAAAAGCTCTCCGAGATGTACAAAAAGATGGAAGCCCTTGATCGGTCGCTTAAGGCCAATGAGGCGCATTACGACTCCATTGACGGGCAACTTCAGAAAAGTGACAGCAAAATATCAAAAATAAAAAGCGAACGTGAACAGATCCTGGAAAAAGTCAGGCTGTTGGAGCTGGAACAGTCCGAGCGCAAAATTAAAAAAGAAAATGTTGCCAGCCGCTTGGAAGAAAAATACCGGACATCGTTTGCGGCCATCAGAGAGGCGTTCAGGCAGGATTCAGAAGCCCTCGAGCTGACCGAGGGGAAAACCATCGAACAGATAGAAACGGAGTTAGAAACCGTTCAGAAAAAAATCGATCGAATCGTCGATGTTAATTTAGGCGCCATCAGAGAATACGAGCAGCTAAAGGATCGCTTCGATTTTCTTGAGGAACAACGCAATGATCTAGCGCAGGCCATTGAAGACCTGCACAAGGTGATCAAGAAAATTAATGTTATCACCCAAAAACGCTTCCTGGAGACGTTTGATCTGATCAATGAAAAATTAAAGGAAGTCTTTCCAAAGCTTTTTGGCGGCGGTCTGGCCAAGCTTATCTTAAAGGAACCCCTACTGCCATTGGAGACCGGTGTGGAGTTTATGATTCACCCACCGGGCAAAAAGCTGACCCGCTTGAGCCTTCTTTCAGGCGGTGAAAAGGCCATGGCTGCAATTGCATTTATATTTTCAATCTTTCTGATTAGACCCGCTGCTTTTTGTCTTCTGGATGAAATCGATGCCCCGCTGGATGACGCCAATGTCTACCGGTTCAATGATTTGCTTAAAATTATTGGAGAGAAATCACAAATCGTTATGATTACGCACAACAAGCGCAGCATGGAATTTGCCGATATGTTGTTCG
>JASFGH010000020.1:0-17052 GCA_050123865.1 Desulfobacterales bacterium
ACCCAGATGCCGCCGTTTTGCTCGGGATCATACAGACGATAGCGGGGCGATTGCAGCAGGTCGGCCAAATAATCGATCCCAACCCGGTCGAGCATCTCGGAGGCCGCGGTGTTGGAAGAGCGACGGATCATTTGTTTGAGTGTGTGAAGGGTTTCATCGTCAAGGGTCATTTCGCCGGCGGCAATTTTTTCAAAGGCGCCTAAAAGGATGGCAATTTTGGGTAAACTGGCGGCATACATCATTTCATTGGGATTAACGTAAGCCATGCGGGGATCGGAAACATCGGTGATGTCAACGACCACAATGCTCAGGTTTTTATGCTCGGTGGCACCGTCCAGTTTGAGCGCATTGATACGTTTTTCCAAAGCTTTTTGCAGGCGTGGATCGCAGCTTTGCGTCCAGGCATCATCCTGAGATTGTGCACCGGTCAGACCGGCGCAAATCAGGACAAAGAAGATCAGCGCTAATAATTGTTTAAACCTGTCCATAATGGTAATTATTACGCAATAGACAGAAAATGCAAGCACAAAATTCAAAAAATGATATTACGGCCGAATGTGAAGCCCAATATCCAGCACTACGCACCCTGGGTGCTCGGGCGGGGTTTCTATTCCTGAACTTTTTTCTGATTATCATGGCGCTTTATCAGCTCAAGCCGGCCAGCCGCTCGCTGTTCATCGAAACCATTGGTTCCGAGCATTTGCCGTACATCTGGATTGCCACGGCCGTGACGATGGGTGCATTTATCACCTATTATCATCGCCTGGTCGAGCGCCACAGCCGCATAAACGTGGTGCTTGGCACCTGTTTGACCATCTTCGGGCTTCTGATCATTTTCCGCTTGTTGCTCAAATATCCCGGACCGATCGCACCGGCCAGCTTTTATGTTTTTGTCGACATACTGGGCGTGGTTCTGGTGGAACAATTCTGGAGCCTGACCAACTCGATCTACACCACCCATGAAGGTAAATCCTGGTACGGGCTCGTGGGGACGGGCGGTTTGGTGGGCGGCGTGGCCGGCGGCTGGGTTTCGGCCATGCTCATCAAGCACACACCGCTGCAGACACCGGATCTGTTACTGACCGCCGCCGGCATTATCGGGACGATCTTTACGTTGACCTGGCTGATGGGACGCGTGGGGATATACTGTGAGGTTGAGCACGTGGTTCGCCCGCATCAGAAGGCCAGGGGCGGCTGGCGGATTCTGGGGCACAGCCGCTATTTGTTGCTGATTGCGGCCATTTTGCTATTAGCGCAGCTGGCCTCACCGCTGGTGGAGTATCAGTTTTTAAACACGGTAGAAAGCGCTTATCCGGACCGCGAGGCGCGTACCGCCTTTTTATCTTTGTTTTTCAGTATATTGGGTATTATGTCAATCGGTGTCAACCTGGGCATAACCCCCCTGGTACATCGCTATTTAGGGGTAATAGCCGGGTTGCTGGTTCAGCCGTTGATGATTTTTATTTTTTCGTGGTGTTTTTTCCTGCAAGCAACACTTTTTTTCAGCGGTGCCACCAAAATCAGTGATCGGGCGCTTTCCTACTCAATTAACCGGGCCTCCAAAGAGCTGCTGTATGTACCGGTGGATTCGGTTCTGATCTATCAGGCCAAGGCCTGGATTGACATGTTTGGCTACCGCCTGTTCAAGGTGGCCGGCTCGGTTGTCATCCTGCTGTTCACCCAGTGGCTGCCGTTTACAGTCAGCGTACCCCAGCTGAGCTGGTTTACGATCTCTATCTGCGCCATCTGGATCGCCATTATTTTGGTGCTGCGGCTGGATTATCAGGTGGTCTGCGAGTCTTCAGGTTCATAGGTTTCAAGGTTCAGGGTTCTGCGTTCGGAGGTTCCGAGGTTTTTTGATTCCGTTTAGCATGTTACCTGTTGTGGGTTATGGGTGCAGGGTAATCGGTGATCATCAACAAGCGGCCAGCAGGCAGTAGCGACAAGCCTGATGCCAGTCGCCAGAGGCCGCTCGCCAGAATACCAATGCCATAACCTCTGAACCCGTGACCCTTGAACCTTGAGCTCAATATCCGTATTTTCTAAAATAGTCATCCGGATCCGATTGCAACTGCGTTAATCGGTATCGATAGCGCCCAATGATGGCTTGTTTGCTGCGCATATTGGCATATGCTTCCGGAGGGAGTTGTTCCAACCAGGCGATCTTTTCTTCCAGTTTTTCCGCTTCCGCCGCGATGCGCTCCTTGCGAGATGGCGGTTTTTTTGTGGGGACCGCCTTTGGGGGAGAGGCCGCATCGGTCTGATCCAGCTGTTTGATAACGGCCTCGACGTTTGTTTCGTTTATGACTTCCTGTTTCGTGTAGGCGGACGGGTCGGACTTTATTTCAGGAACCGTTTTAACGGCAATTGATCGTTCGGCCGGTGGGGTGTGGCTGTAATGTTTGACACCGTTTTCATCGGTCCACGAGTAAATTTCGGCCTGCACACCGGAACCGATTAGCGCACTCATCATGAATATGATAACTGCAGCGATGGTTTTCATCCCATCTCCATATATTTCGGGTTAACTTAACGCCACTGTTGCACCAGCTGCCATCTGCACAATATTAAATGATGACAAATCTGGTGGTAACTGTCAATCGATTCATAATCCTGCTGGGTGCCCCGGCTTTTGTGGCTTTTGCAACCGGCGGCGGGCTCATCTGGCTGCAGTTTGAGCTGGCGGTTCCTTTGGCCGAGATTATTCTAATGGCCCTGATTTTTCCACTTCTCAAGGGCCTGAATCTCATTTCGGCTTTACCGCTGACCGACAGGGGTGAACCCAATTATAGCATAGCCGTGCTTGTCTTTGTCCTGAGGCATTTTCCCCACGGCCTGATCGGATGGGTCATGGTGGGCGGAATTTCCGATACGATCGTTGAATCCATTAACAAAATCGGATCCTTGCTAAACGGGCTGCTGCTGGCTGTATTTATGATGGCGATGTTAACGCGGCGCGTAAACGGAGAGGGTGCCACCCTTGCTCTTTACAGTGCCGGAATTCTGGCGTTGCTGGTGTTTCTGACATACGGGCGAGGGATATATTCGAATGTTGCGACGCTGTCAACAAAAAAGCGCCAAGGCTTGTCCGAACCAGTTGTCCGAACCATTGGATCAAACCCGGAATCGTTTTGACCGTTTACGTTTGCAGTCGGTTTCAAGATGAGCTTTTCGAGGACCTTATTTTGCCATTTGTTTGTTATTGCTATAGTATCTATGACGGTTTTAATTAAAAAAGACTATTTGTTGTGTTCCATATTTGCGTTTATGATACGGAGGATAAAATGAAATCGATTCCCTTGATTCTGTTAACCTTTTTTACAATTTCAGTGAGCGGTCTTTTTCCTATTTCGGATGTGACCGCAGATGACAACTCCTGTACGTTTAAAGCAGATGCCGGAAAAGTTCATGTAACGGTATGGGATGAGGATTCAGAAGAAGACCGTCAGGATAAGATTTTTGAAGGCTGGCTGAAACCACAAGAACGCCGTGCGGTTACCAGCAAAACCGGTTTCATTGTTTTCAGCTATAAGCTTTCAGATGATGATCGCTCATATGGCGATAACCACCGAAAATGCAAAAACGGCAATATCATCCGGGTACCATGATATTTAGGCCCTACCGCCATATCGAATCAGGTCGCTTGATTTGAAAATCGCAATACCCGTATAACGTATTGCCGGGTTTCCGGGTAGGGAACCCGGCCGTTGTACTTAATCACCGTTCCCGGGCCGGCATTGTAAGCTGCCAGTGCCTTTTTGACATTCCCGCCGAATCGATCCAGCATCCGACGCAAATATTTTACTCCGCCATCGATATTCTGGTTGATATCGAAGCTGTCGGTAACCCCCAACTCTTTGGCGGTGGCCGGCATCAGCTGCATTAATCCTCTGGCGCCAGCCCGTGAAACCGCATCAACTTGAAAGTTTGATTCGGCCCGGATTACCGCCCTGATCAATCCGGGTGGCAGGCTGTATTTGGCAGCTGCTTTTTGAATGCTTTCTTCAATCCGATCGCGCTCTGTTAAAACAGGCCGAACGAGTTGGTTTTTATGCGTCGGTTTTTTAGGCGGTTCAATGGTTTTAACGCTGGATTCGATCTGTGGAGGGCCATTTTTACATAGGGCTGCTGACCAGGACCGCGCTTGAATTCGATTTGAGGCTTTCTTTTTTAGGGTATTTATTGTTGGCTGCAGGGGCGTTTTGAAACGTGATTTTGAGATAACCGGGTGAGCCCGGTAATCGGCAATCGTTAATCCACGGGTTTTATATTTGCGGTTAAAGAAACGGGCCTGAGCTGCTGAAAGTATGTTTTTAAAATCGGCCTGTTTGGAGGCCGAATGGCGATTCGACACCGAACTTCGATAGCCCTTTAGGCTCTCAAAAATCCTGCGACTTGGATGCTGCTGGATCGAAAACAGATTGTTGTATGCCATATGGTTGCCCATTTACCCGTATCAGTCCATATTGTTATCCTTCCCAATTTTAGCAATATCCGTTCCAAATATGCTAATTATTAAATAATATAATAATTTAAATTAGTTAAAAGGGAAACTGTGGTGCTGGCAGGCGGATTCTCCAGAAAAATTTGCCTGTTGCTCTGCCGGAGGATATCCGGAGACGCATTCTGGGTTGGTTAAGATGCGTGGGTGGTGACAGGATTATTGTATGAGCAGGTCTGATATAACCACCATAAACTGCATCGGATCTACATAAGCCCTATTAATTTTTACGCCCCAGTGCAGGTGGGGACCGCTGACACGACCGGTGGCACCACTCAGACCGATTTGGTCGCCTCTGGCAACGTGCTGGCCGGCTTGCACCTGAATATTGCTTAAATGCGCATAATTGGTGAAGATGCCTTTGCCATGATCCACGATGACAATATTACCGGAATAAAACAGGTTTTTGGCCAGTCTGACGATTCCGGAGTTGGATGCATAGACGGGCGTGCCTGTTTTGGCGCGCAGATCCGTGCCCCGGTGGTAGCTTTGTAGCTCACCGTTGAACAAGCGCTGAGTTCCAAAAACGCTGGTGGTATTGCCGGTCAGTGGCTTAATGAAATTTCCATACCACAGGCGGCTCTGATTGCTATTGGCGTAGATGCGGCGGATTTCTTTTTTTTCGGCCTTGATGCGCTGCAGATCTTTAGGGCTTGGTTTCACATGCTTCGGTGCCACCTGCAGCGCTTCTTTCATGTAATTGCCCTCAATGATGTGCAGGACAACGCGGGTGGATTGCCGGCGGCCGGCAGAGTCCGTCCATTCCAACGCAACATCTGTTTTTTGAGGCTTCTTGCTGATCGGAATTCCGACCAATCCGTAAAAGGTCCCTTCGGGCTTAACCGGGTGCTGGGAAAGGGCAATTTCGTTTTGATCGAATCGGGCCCTCAAATCGGTTGCCATCGGATCTGCCTCGCGCAGATCGACTTCAATAACCGTCACATGCCCATTGGCCACTGTGGCCGAAGATAGTCTGGCAACTGTATCAGGGATGTCTGCCCTGCTTTCATTCCCTGCCGCCACACACCCGGCAGATGCCACGAACAGCACACTTACCATCAGCAGGGCGGCAATGATCTTCGATGATTGTAGTAAACCTGATTTATTCATCTTTCAACGAGCTCAACGGGCTTAATCCCGTTGCACGAGGACCTTCGGCCGGCTTAACGGCCAACCGAATCATCCCTTAATGATTCTCGGCAACATCATCTGATGCTGCGGGCAAATCGATTTCGGGTTTTGATACGCCGCTCCGGCAAAGGCCATCAAATACTGACGAATTGCCGTCATCTTGGCGACCTCATCCACCAAACCATGCTGGGCGCAATAGATCGGTCTGGAATAATCGTAATATTCCTTGACCAGTTTGTTCATTTCTTCAATGATCGGCTCCAGTGGCCGTCCGGCTTCTTTTTCTTTGACCAGCCGACGGGAAAAGCTGGCTGCCGCTGCTGTTTCACCGTGCATCACGTAGATTTCGGTCGTGGGCGTACCCAGGGTAAATGCATTATGGCGGTTGGCCGTGGGGCCGCCCATGATATAATGCGCGGCCGCGGTTCCCTTGCGCAGCAGGACCAGCATCATAGGCACCTCGGTTTGTTGGATCGAATAAATCAGGGCCTGGCCCAGTCCCAGCAGTTCGGCTTTTTCGGCAATGTCGCCCACATCGATGCCGCTGGTGTCCTGAAACCAGATGATCGGCACCCGGTCCCGGCCGCAGTGGGTGACAAACTCGTTCATTTTTATGAGCCCCTGGCGATAGAGTTTGCCGCCGATTCCGGCATAGTCGGCATATTCTGGGTAATCCTCGCCGAAAAACCCCTGGCGGTTGCCGATGACACCCATCAGGTACCCGTCCACTTTTACCAGCCCGGTATAGACCTCGGGGCCATAATCCGGCCGATATTCCATATGCTCGCTGCTGTCAACCAGGCGCGCCAGGATCTCGTCAAAATTATACATGGCTTTCTGGTTAAAGGGCACCAGATGATAGAGATCTTCCTGCGGAAAGCGCGGATCTTTGGATTCTGCTACGCGGAAAAATTTCGGGTTATAGGCTGGCATGTCTTTCATATAATCTTTGATGCCGTCTAACACCTCTTCTTCTTTTTCAAAGACATACCGGAAAAATCCGGTTTCATCGTAATGAATTTTAGCCGATCCGGGCGGCTCAACCTTGAATTGCTTGGCAGCCGAAATCAGCTGTTCGGCACCGTCCAGGTCAAAGTAACCCTTGGGTGACATGCCGCTTAATATGCCGCCGCCGCCCACCGCAATATTACAGTCTTTATGGGCAAAAAGGATGGTGGGACTGATACCTTGGTATCCACCGCCGGCCGGGTTGGTGCCGTAGATGGCAGCCAGGATCGGCACGGCGGCCTGATTGAGCTCGGCATGCCGGAAAAAAGTGGTGCCGGAACCGCGGCGATCGGCGTAAAATTTTTCCTGCTCGGTCAATTTGACACCACTGCAGTTGACCAACCATACCAGCGGTATGTTCAATCGTTTGGCCAGATCGGTGCAGCGGAATACATTTTCAGCCTGCCCGGGTATCCAGGCCCCGGCATAGACCTTGTTGTCGAAACCGATAACAACCGCCCATTTGCCCGAGATTTTGGCCAGACCATCTATCACATTGGTGGTGCCTTCTGTGTTGTCTATAGGGTTGTAGAGGGTGTGCAACGGGTTCCAGGTGCCCGGGTCCACCAGGTACTCCAGACGCTGCCAGATGGTCAACTGGCCGCGGGCGTTGATTTTTTCGGTCGGCATTCCGGCGTTCCTGACCTTTTCTACGGCTTCGGCAACCTGGGCCTCGACTTCCTGTATTTGCTTAACACTGGCCTCGGTGCTTTTAATCTGACCGGGCTTCAGTTCTTGTCCAAATTCTTTCATTTTTTCAAAATAGGGTCTCATATTTTTCCTCCATCTCAGTCAAATTTCCAAATTTTTGTCACATGTTCAATATACGAAGCCGGTATACACGTCAAGGCCAGAAGTGCACTATTTGAACTTGACAAGCGCTTCACCTTAAAGTATCAAACGGTTCGAGTGAATTCACCACTCCAGTTTTTGGGAAGGATTTAGCTCAAGTTGAAAATTGGAATAAGCGCAAATCCTCTTGCCAAGACGCAAAAGCGCCAAGAAAAGATAAAACATGTTAAATCAAGAATACCCTTTGCGGCCTTAGCGACTTTGCGTGAGGCTATTTTTTTAAAAGTCAAAACCTTTGAAGGGAGGACGGAATGGCAACTGAAATTTTAGCGCCGATGCCCGGAACGATTATCAATATTCTTGTGAATGAGGGTGATGAAGTACTTGAATATCAAGAAGTGATCATCCTCGAAGCCATGAAAATGGAGAATGCCATCCCGTGTCCTGAAGCCGGTAAGATTAAGGAAATTAAAGTTAAAGTAGATGACAAGGTGGCGACCAATCAGGTGTTGATGGTCCTTGAATAAGACCCCTTTCAGCAACGGCGTCCCCAATAACCGATCAAAGGCCCGACTGACGATAACGTTTGGGCCTTTTGTTTTTATGCGACTTACTTGAAACCTTGACACACAGAAAAATAAGAAGCCCAAAGAGGTTGCATTGCTGGGTCCCATTTTTGTTAATTTACTGACTAACCGCAGAAAGCCCCCGCTGGCCAAACTGAGCGAGATAAAAGATCCCGAGCGGTTTTTGTGGCAGATTCTGCCGCATGCGGCGCGCACCTTTTCCTTTGTGATTGTCTTCCTGCCGCCACGCATGCGGCGTGCCCTGGCGATTGCCTACCTATACTGTCGTATGCTCGACACTTACGAAGATCTTTTACCCACACTGCCGCAAAAGGAATCCGCCTTAAAACACTTTATCAGCCGGTTTGATAATCCCGGCGACCTAAAGTCAGCCCCGGCCCTTGACCCGGCCCTGACCGCTGATCCTCAGGAAAGTACGCATGTGTTGCTGGTGAACCGTGCAGCCCATGTCGATCATCATTTTGATCTGCTGGCACCTTCCCAGCAGGCGGCCATTTGCCGGCTTGTGCGGCGCATGGGTGAAGGCATGATCTGGGCCAGTCGCGTTTTTGATAAACAGGACGGCGTTTTGCAAACACCGGGGCAGCTTTCGCGCTATTGCTGGCACGTGCTCGGCACGCCGATCCTTTTTGCGGATGAAATGCAACGGCTGGATCAAGGGCTTTCACTCCAAATTGGCGAAGCCCGCTTGCGTCAGTGCGCAGCGGTCGGGGAAGTCATCCAGCTGGCCAATATTACGCGTGACCTTGAAAAAGATGTCAGGCGCCGCATTTTTTACCATCCGCAATTGCGCGGCGCGGAGAGCTCCGGCCGTGAGCAGTGTATCCGGGAGGTCCGCGCTCAGCTGGTTTTGCGAGCCCTTCGCGGATTCCGTCAGTTTCCTCCGTTTTTTAACGCCATCCCGGCGGCGCCGGTTTCGCGGGCCAGGGGAGCAGCCATGCTTCTGATTATAACCACCTACAGCTATTACTGGCACGCAGCCCAAAAAGCGGGCCTGCCGGCATTTGATAAACAGCAGCGCATCAAGCGCCTGAGCGGAGCATTAATCTGGCTTAAATGCGTCCTATCGCGTCGGGCGTCCGCCCGATTTCTAATCTGGCTTGACATAGCGGCTAAAAGCGCTTTAGAGCGCTGCCAGCCGGATCGGAATAAACGATTTATCTGGGAGGACAGCGAGTTTGATGTTGCGGCGCTCCTAAAATAAAGCGCCGCTCAATCTGAATGGGCTTCCAGGGTTGCGGGGTAATGCTTGTAATAGTGGGAATTTTTCCAGCCTTTTTTAAGGGCTTTATTGAATTTATAAGTCGCGTAGAAATTTGTCATATTTTTAAGGTTTAACAGCGAGCGCACCAAACGGTAGGGGTAGTTGGGGAAAGAATAGATATTTTTTTTGATATAATTGTTGCCGATATATATGGTTTGCGGCTGCACATCCTGCGGTCGGTGAACCATATACGAAAAACGGTATTTGTCCCAGTCTTGCGGATAATCAGCATAATAAATACGTCCTTCTTTTTGCAATTCCGACATCAACTCGGTTCCCGGAAGTGGGGTGAGCAGGGTAATCTGAATAATGTCAATACCGGATCGAACCAGAAAACGGGCGAGTTGCCTATAATAGGCCGCCGATTCATGGTCGTTACCGATAATAAAGGCCCCGTACACGGCAATACCATATTTATGGAATACATCGACGACATTTTTGTAATTTTGCACCCCGATCTTAATATTGATTCCCTTTTTCATATCCCGCAACGATTCCTTGCTGATGGTCTCAAAGCCGATAAAAGCAAAAATGCAGCCGGCCCGGGCGGCCAATTCAATCACATGTTCATCGTTGACGGCATTGATCGACGTTTGCATCCACCATTTTCGATTGAGCCCACCTTCAATCATACCGCTGAATAATTCTTGAGAGCGATTCTTGTTTTTTTGACTGTAACCGATCAGATTGTCATCGACGAATGCTAGAAATTGACCCTTTATGTCGGCCAATTCGTTGAGAACATCCTGGGGATGCCGTTGGCGGAATTCGTTGCCCAAATAGCGTGACACCGAGCAAAAATGACAATTAAAAGGACAACCGCGAGATGTTTGAATCGAGTGCCAGAAGTAATTCGGATGCAGCAAATCCCGTCGGGGTAAAATTTTGCTGCCTTCATAATTGATTCGGGGACCAACATAGAGGCCCTCCAACCGGTTGTTTTCAAAATCAGCCAACAGTTTTTGCCAGATACCCTCAACTTCCCCAACCACAACCGCGTCGGAAAATTGTTGCGCTTCATCGGGCACCATTGATGCATGAATGCCGCCGATAACAACCTTGATGTTGCGTTTGCGATACATGCGGGCGATTTCATACGCCCGGGTAATGTTGCTGGTAAAAGCGGTGATGCCCACCAGATCCGCTTCTTCAAACTGGAAGGGATCGAAGTTTTCATCAGCAATTTTAACGTCCCAGTTTGAGGGTGTAACGGCCGCAACATAAGCCAGACCCAGCGGTGAAAAGGTCGAGAATCGACTGAGCAGCAAGCCGCTGCGGCGACCGACCGGGTTTATGAGTAATAGCTTTTTCAATGGGTTTTCAATTGCTTAACCAGCGCAAGGGCTGCTTGGCGGGCGTCACCCTTAAATTTCAATTTTAAGGCTGACATCAGCATATCAACGCTGATCACGCGGTTAAGGTTGGCCAAAACGGCTAAACTGGCCAGTGCCCAGTCGGTACGCTTGATCCCCCTGGCTTTAAAATCAACCTGATGGATGCGGGCCTTGCTGTCCGGCAGGCTGACGCCGCCGCTTTGAATGATGAGGGATTTTGAGGTCACGCGCTCAAACAGATCCCGGCGCCTGTCAACCCCTTCCTGATCTAAGGCCACCACAACGTTTGGTTTCTCGATGCCGGTGAAGTCGATATCCCGCGGTGATAAAATAAGCTCGCTGATCGATGGGCCTCTGAGCACGGTTATGTTATATTCGTTTTTCTGGGTTGTTTGCATTCCCGCCGTCAGCCCGGCGATGCACAGTAGCTCACCGGCAGTGATGACGCGCTGTCCGGCGCTGCCGAGCAATACAACCTCCTGTCGACCTTTTTGAGGTGCGCTGAATTGAGGTTCGATAACAGCCGGCGCGGAAGCTTTTTTCTGCTCGGCTGCCAGCCGGCGATAGTGTTGCCCGTATTCCAGGCGTTCATTTTCAGGCACGATACCCGTTAATGGCGGCCGGTGGGCCAGGGCTTCATCGATCATTTTGGGCGTCAGTCGATTTTTTTTGGTGTAGCGTCCGGGACAAATTCCCCAGATGTCCATCAATGCAAAGCCCTTATATTCAATGGCCTCCTGGATGAGGTGTGCCAGATCTTTTTGATAACCGGAGCACCGCCGGACATATGGCGCACCGGCGCACCGTGCGACTTCACCGATATCCAGCGGACGCTCGAGGGCAGACAGAAATCCCGAACCCAGCTGAGCCTCCGGCGGTGTGGTGGCGGAATACTGGCCGCCGGTCATGCCGAAATTAAAGTTGTTTAAAACCAGCAGGGTCACATTGAGGTTGCGGCGACAGGCGGCCAGTAAGTGAGCGCCGCCGATCCCCTGGCCGCCGTCACCCATGGTGACGATTACGTTGAGTTCCGGGCGCGCCATTTTCAGTCCGGCCGCATAGGTGAGGGCGCGGCCGTGCAAACCATGCATGGCGTGGGTGTGAAAAAAAGTATCGAACAGGCCGGAGCAGCCGATATCACTGACCAACACAATTTGATGCCCGGCCAATCCCATGTTTTGAAATGCCTGATCCAGGGTGTGGATAATGCGCTCATGGGCGCAGCCCGGGCATAGAACCGGCGGTCTGGCGGGATTTAAAAGACTATCCATTGACGGCCTCCTTGATGCGGTCAGGAGTTATGAGGTGGCCGTCCATTTGACCATAGAAGGAAACCGACTTGCGGGGCATAATACGTTTGATTTCGCGCTTATATTGTCCCAGGTTCATTTCCACAACGATAATGCGCCTGGCCTGGCGGGCCGCCTGCCGGATGACCTTTTGCGGCACCGGCCACAATGTTTTTAAGATCAGCAGGGAAATGGGTTTGCCCTGCCGTTTTTGCATTTTGAATACCGTTTTGGCGGCCCGGGCGGTAACGCCATATGCAATCAGAAGGGTACCGGCATCTTTAATACTGTAATATTCATGGTAAGAGAACCGATCGACCGCTGACATCAGCTTGTGCATTAGACGCTCTTGATTTCGAGCAATAGCAGCAGAATGGGTGGTTATATATCCATCGGCACCGTGGGTCGAGGAGGTCTGGCGAACCAGGACTTCATGGCCAATGGGAAGAAAATCCGGAACGTGTTTCCCCGGGGCCACACAGAATGGCAGCAGCGGCTGATCGGTTGGCGCGGCAGACCGCTCGACGATATGCGGGATTTCCGGCTGTTGAAGATCAATGCTTTCACGCGTCATCCCGATTTCTTTGTTTGACGCCAAAAAAACCGGACAGCGAAATTCTTCAGCCAGATTGAAGGCGTGCAGGGTCAAAGTGTAGCAATCCTTCACGTCTACCGGTGCCAGGACAACAACCGGCAGCCCCCCGCTATTACCCCAGCGCAAAAAATTGATATCACCATCAGCTCCCCGGGTGGCCGAGCCCGTAGAGGGGCCCAGGCGCTGGACGTCCACGATCACAATCGGTATTTCACTGCCGATCGCAAAGGACAGGTTTTCACTGTACAGACTGATACCCGGGCCTGAAGTGGCGGTCATGGCCTTCATTCCGGCCATCGATGCGCCCAGGCAAAATCCAATTGATGCAATTTCATCCTCTCCTTGCAGGCATATGCCGCCCAGCGGCGGCAGCAGGTTAAGCATGCTATGATAAATAGTGGTTGCCGGTGTAATAGGATAACCGGCAAAAAACCGGCAACCAGCTGCAACGGCCCCGCGGGCGATTGCTTCGTTGCCTTCAAGTAAGCTAAAACTCATATCTTCTCCTAAATATCTGAGCGGTTTTTTTGCTTACTTCGCTGATCTTCTTAACCTGTTCACATTTAAATTAACGACCGCTTCTCATTAATTTTCATACAAATCACATTTTAAAGGATCTGCGGGAAGGCGGCGGTTTATCTTTTCCACCGATTCTAAAGCTCCAGCTGGATCTTCTTTGAGCGCTTGCCTTCTCCTGCCACGGGTACCGAATGCGGGTATGAAACGAAACTTCCAGGGCATCGACCAGCGCACGCACAATCTTGGATATATCCCGGGTTGTTAAATCACATTGGCTGAATTGTCCATCTGCAATGCGTTTGCCGACGATGAGCTGGACCATTTTGGCCAGTTTGAGGCGTGTAGGATCCTGCATTGTGCGGGATGCCGCTTCCACCGAATCAACGATCATCAAAATGGCCGCTTCAGCAGTCTGGGGCTTGGGGCCCGGGTACCTGAAATCGAGCTCATCCAAGGTTTCCCGGGGCTGTTCTTTGATTGCCAGATTAAAAAAGTATTCCATCATCTGGGTTCCATGGTGCTGAACGATTAAATCCACCACAGTTCTGGGTAGGCCGGCGCCCATCGCAATTTTGATCCCGCTTTTTACATGATTGATGATCAATTCGGTGCTTTCCCAGGGATCTAGCAAGTCATGTGGATTCGGGCTGTTGAATTGGTTCTCAATAAAATTTTTGGGTGCTTCCATTTTGCCGATATCGTGGTAGTAAGCGCCAATGCGCAAAAGCAGTGAATTGGCGCCGATGGCCTCACCGACAACCTGTGCCAAATGGGCTACGGTCATGGAATGCTGGTAGGTGCCGGGCGCGTTTTGCTGCAATTTTTTTAACAGTGGATGCTGCAGATCCGTGTAACGATTGAGCTTAAAAGTGGAAGCCGTATCCCAGCTGATTTCAAGCAGCGGCAACAGCAACAGGGCCAGAGGCCCGGTGACCAGCCCTCCGGCAAAAGCCCAGCCGATTCGTTCCATCAATACCGCGTTGAACGACTCAGCCTGAAGCAGGGCGCTGATATTGAGCCGATTGGATGCTGCCGGAAAGACTGCCTGCCAATCCAGACTGAGCGCCATTACACTCAGCGCGTTAATCAGGCCCACGATAACAGACGGCAGTATGATCTGCCAGCGCTTTTGTATATTGGCAGAGGCCAGGGCGGCCGCCAATCCGCCGAAAATAAGATAAAGCACGATAGTATATTGAGGGCCGGCAAACAAACTGACCAAAATGGCCCCCACCATGGCAGTGCCGGTGGCGGTCAGCCTTCCATGATTTAATGAGATGACCATCAAGGGTAAAAACGCAAAGGGAATGAAGTAGACCGGCAACGGGGTAAACAGCAGGCATCCTTTAAGAACGACAACGCATAGAATTAACAATGAAATCAGGGGTCGCTGCGGCGGCACCTTGCGCGATCCGCCAGTCAGCATCTTTGAAAGAAACAAATTATAGAATATGATCATGAATAAAATGGTAAACACAACCCAGGGGGCATTGCGGTAGATTTTTTTAACCTGCTGCTGCTGATAGGCCTTTAGCAGCAATACATCTTCCTCGCTGAATACCTTGCGAAATGGAACTAAAATTTCTCCGGCCCGAAATGTAAGGGTTTCAGTCGGATACTGACGATGAATCTTATCTAGCCGCTGATCATTCTCTTTCTGGTCATAAATCACATTGGGCAGCAGGGTGGTCTGAGATATTTTTAAAACCGGGTTCAGGATGGATTCATCTACCTGCCAGAAAACCTCCTGGACTTTTTGCAGCAACGTCAGTCGAGCTGTTTGGAGGGATGTCAGTTCGTCAACGGCGGTAACCGCCGGAGAGGCAAGTGCGGGATCATGGATCTCGATGGCGTTTTTACCTTTTAAATTTTTAGGGTCATCCAGGATTTTATTTTGTAGAATGGATTCTTCAACGGTTATAATGCCTTTGAGTAATTTTTTCAGATCCCTGTATTTGAGCACCTTGGACATTGTTTTAGCAGATACGTCCACACCGAATTCGGAATTGATCATTAACACCAATTCATCGACGCGGTTCTTCTTGCGGGCCTGATAGGCTAATAATTCTTTGGTCAGGAACTGCATTTTTTTCGTGGATGCATTGACACGTTCCGGAACGTAATTAAAAACGGGGACAAACTGGGAAAGCGCCTGGATGCGTTTTGAGCTCAGCGCTTTTTTTTGATCAAATGTAAAAGGCTGGCGGGCCCGAATGGTCAGCGAGGCCGTTTTTCCGGATTCAAGCGGTCTAATCGCCAGATAAATGTTTTCCACGAAGCAGGCAAAAATCGTTAAGACGATCAACGTCATATTCAAAATAAATTTCATAACAAAATTGGATATCAGCGGACGATCCATATCTTAATCTTATACCATTCAATTTCTGATTTCGGAAAACGCTATCAGCTTTGCATTATTCGGGCCCTTATCATATAAAGCCGGGCAATCAGAGTCAATCAAATCCGTCTTTGAAGCTTAATTTTTCGCCACAATTGCCGATATAACCCATATGATTTCCGGGATGACGTGAAATCAACTTTGGGGCATTTCCATAAGGCCCCGTAATTGTAAATTCTTTGAACGATTCTTGACTTTTGACGGTCTTTCTGCGATAATGTACTGTAATAACTTGATGATTTTGTCATCCGGCAACGGCTAAAAATACCGGCTTGCGGTACCTTTTCTCTGACAATCAGACCGCATACCCCTGAAGCGATCATTGAACACCGTTTTTGACAAAGTCGGGAAAAATGTGAAACGGCTGAGAGCAGATCAACAGGAGGGCTATAATGCTGGGTAGAACATTTGCCCGTTTTAAAAAACAAAAGAAGAATGATACGTCTGCGGCGGCCTCAGCGAATAGAAACGGCAGCGGCAAGTCCGTCGGCCAGCTCACCAAGATTTTGAGTGCTTCGGGAAGGATTAGCCTGGCTTCTTTGCGCAAGATGGCTCGCGAAGACGACGCCAATGCGTTTGTGCATTTTGTCCGGCGTCCGGTGCTCGTCGGCTCTGCGGTCAAGGCCGGTATCATATCCAGTCAATCCGGAATGGCCAGTGATGAACTGAACAGGACTCAAATATTTGAGCCTTCTAAAAGTATGGGTAGTTCCATATCCGCTTCTGAGAGCTTAAAACATGCCGTTTACCCGCTGGTCAAAGGTGAGTATCCGGCGACACCCCGCGGAAGCTTTTATATCGGGCGTATCAACGGCAACGACATGATAATGCCCGATTATGCGATATCCAAGCGCCATGCCATAATCGATATTGAAGATGGCAGCTATTACATACGCGATGCCGGGTCCACCAATGGCACCAAAATAAACGGCACCAGACTGGGTAAAAAGCGCGTCAAACTCAAAGACAAAGATGTTATTGGCTTCGCCCGCTACGAATTTACATTCCTCTATCCAAAATCCCTCTATAAGATGTTGAGCGAGGTCAAGGGTTAAGCGCAGAATTGAATTTCCCGCATCGGGCCGATGACGCATCTGGCGGACAGGCGACGTGGCGGCTCCTATTGCGTGCGGTTAGACCATCAGTTCAGCTTTAACGGCACGCCCGAATTTTTCAATCAAATACGGCTTTTTTATGTATGTCCCGGCTCCGATCCGCTGGGCTTCTTTGACCCTTTCGGATTCCGAGTATCCACTGGCAATAATGGTTCTTTGACCGGGACGAATCTGCAATATTTTTTGATACGTTTCAAGGCCGTCGATGCCCGGGTCCATGATCATATCCAACACAATTAAATCCACTGTATGATTGACCAGGTAATCAACCGCCTCCTCACCGCTGGCCACGGTTGCTACCTGATATCCCAATTTTTCCAGCATCTCAGTGGCAATTTGTCGCTGCTCGGCAATATCGTCAATGACCAGGATTGATTCCCCATTGCCCTTAATCGCTTCGAGATCGAATAAATCAGCGCTGCGATCCAATTCCTGGCGTGTGACCGGAAAATAGAGGGTAATAGCCGTACCCTTGCCTTCCTGACTTTTAATATCGATATAGCCCCTGTGGTCTTTGAC
>JASFGH010000021.1:0-16954 GCA_050123865.1 Desulfobacterales bacterium
ATTCTGATTTCATAATGATGATTTCTTTGGCAATCGTTTTTTCTTCATTGAGGGTCGGCAGACACAATGAGATTTTAAGGCCCTTTTTTTCCTTCTCTGCAACCAACCGATTCAGGTCTTTAAAATCCGAATAGTGAAATGTATTTTTATCAAGCCAATTATTGCTCATCGCACACCCCACTGTCGATCGCCTTCAGCACACCAATGATCTGCGCGATCCCCTGATACATCGGTTCAATTTCCATGGTGGCATTATCTTTATAGCGGTTTTCTCCATGGGTAACACCCAACGTAACTGCCGGAATCCTTCGGGTAAGAAATATCGATAGCGCCGATTCAGTCGGCTTGGTCACCGGTTTTATTCCCAGCGCATTTAAGACAGCGGCAGCCTGTTTGACCAGCGGATGGTTATGTTTGAGACGCGCAGCTTTTAAGTTACTGATGGTTTTTAAATTAATGTCTGCTTCGTATCGGTGACCGATACCCTCAACAATATCTCTGATTTCACCAAAAAGGTCTTTGACAACCTTATATGAGTCGCTGCGTATCTCGAATCCCAGATTCGCCTCAGGGGCCAAGCGTCCATGATTGGCACCACCATTGATGCGCCCGATTACAATTCGCGACCGGGGCCGCTGGGAGAGCTTCAGATTCAGTATTTCGTTGATGACCTCATTTATGATGATAATCGCATTGGGGGTGTATTCGCTCAGGCGGCTGCTTTCGTCGGGAATCGTGCACCCGATTTCGCCGCGGATCATTCCATCTGAGTAGTAATTGAGCCGGCCCAGTTCGATACCTTCGACACACACGCCGCCTCTGATGGGCGTGGGCCATGTTTTTAGCAGATGCCTGACACCCCGCAGGTTGCCTTTGCCAATGGACTGGATAGTACCGGCCAGCACGATATCGGATTCAAATTGAATCCCCAATTCTTTTAATATAACCGGCAAAGATGTGATGACACCCACGCCCAATGAATTGTCTAATAGCCCGGCGCCGGTGATCGTGTCTGCTTTGATCGTGTAATTGAGCGGTTGGTCTTTTTCACAAAAGGTATCCATGTGGGCCAGCACAAAAATGGGCGGCTTTCTGGCATCTGTTCCGCGAATAATGCCGATCGGGTTGCGATAGCCATCGGTGGTGATTTCATCCACCTGGAACTCGGCCAGGCGCTCCATGAATAATTTGCTGCGTTTTTTTTCTCTGAAAGTCGGCGCAGGCGTCTGACCGATCAAAACGATATTGGTGATAATGATTTCTCGCAGAGATCTTATTTGGTCAACAAGACCCGGTAATTGTTCGAGAAAATTATTCATTGCCGCACCTCAGCAGCTTTTTTTTTAAACGGTTTTGTTTAGCAATCAGAATGTGTGAGCAACCGTTCGCAGCGACATGCAAATCGTGTCAGACCAACGGCGCTGATGGTCAATTGCTTTCGCATGATATGGAAATTCGATATTCTTGTTTAAGTGTGAAAGTATATTAAATTACACCAATTTCAGAGCTGAGGTCAATATCTCATCAAGATTTAACCCGGATAATCATAGCGCAGATTGATGAGACATGGTGATAAATATTTGAAATTTAAGTTTTTTCTGGCTATAACAATCGTATATACAATTTTTTCAAGCAGACCGTTATTCGCTTCATCGTCATTTTTATGCAAAATAGAGGACCTAACGGCTTTGCCCAGCAAGCTCCTCGATAACCCCAAACCAAAGAACGGGCAGGCTGATCAAGGCCAATATCCCCAGGACAATCAGAATGATGTTTATAAGAATTGACATGCGTTTGAAGACAATCGGCGATAAGTTTAACTTGTCTATCCAAATAGGGTGATGTCGTGGCTTGTTTGACGCTAAATAAAATCAAAATGGGTGCAATAATCCATACGGAACTCAGATTTGAGTTGATGAAATGCCATTTTTTAAAATTTCAAAAACGATAATGCCAAATCCGAAGAGCCCCAGCAGACAAATAAAATACAAGAGCAGCGACTTGGTTGTGCCCATTTTTGAAATACCTTGTCAAATCGTTTGCGGATGTCGCCCACAGAAGATTTATCTTCAAGTGGTGCGCCCATCATTCCCACCGATCCAGCTAATTGATACGTTACGGCTGATCTTCTGTTTGCTGTGTTTCCAATAATTTAATGATCACCAGGGTGATATCATCTTCGATCGGCGCACCCTGCTGGAAATTTTTCAAAGAAGCCAGTATTTCTTGGACAATGCCATCTGCAGTTGCTGAGGCCTTATTTCGAAGAATTTCATAGATCCGCTCTTTACCAAACATTTCTCCATCTGGATTGAATGCTTCCCAGATGCCATCGGTGCTCAAGAATATGATTTGCCCACTGTTCAGATCTGTTTTGCTATAAGCCTTGTATTCCCAATCCTGATCGACGCCCAGAGCGATTCCCGATCCTCCCAGTTCTTCAAACGTTTCTGAATTCGAATCATATAAAATGGCGGGGTCGTGCCCGGCGCGAATCCAATGGGCTTGCTTGCTCTGCAGATCAATCTTCAGGTAAAACATCGTCATAAATTGTCCGGAATCTTCCACATCTTGAGCCAGCTGACGGTTGACATCGGTTATAATTTGCTCGACGCCACCGGGCAATGAGGCGCGCTGGCGCAAAGATGAACGCACCGTGGCCATCAGTAGAGCCGAAGAAATTCCATGTCCGGCTACATCTCCAATGGCGATGCCTATATTTCGATGATCATCCAGGCTGCTGTCAATATAATCGTAATAATCACCACCGGTTTCGTCACAGTATACACTTGTGCCGGCAATATCCAATCCATCCAATTTGGGGCTTTGATGCGGGAGAAGGTTTTGCTGAACCTCGCGGGCTAGAGTAAGTGAATCCTTTATTCTATCCTGTTCCTGGCTGATGGTTTTAATGCGGTCGGCCAGGGCCAGCTGAAGAAGGATGACCTCTATTGCTGAACCAAATTGCGAGCCATACCGAGTTATATAAGGCAACATACCAAAATTGGCTAGCGCTTCATAAAAGGAACTTAGCGCTAGTGTGGCAAATGCGATCAGATAGAAACGCGCCGGTCGAAAACCATTGCGCCAGGATACGAAACCAGCGAGCATGAACACCGGTGCGACAATGATACTTTGCGAAAAGACACCAAGAATAACCCAGGTGCTATCCACAAGGGGAACAATTGCAGCCAGTCCAATGGTATAGACCAAAAAAATGGATAATAGTTTATCAAAACCAGGCGCATTTTTTCGGGTGATTAAAAAGGATTTGGCAAACAAAATAGCCCAAAAGAATGCGAAGCACATGAAAATCAGCAACAATGTGCGATTGGTGGAGCTTCCCGGTGTAATAAATGCCCACCACAGCCCATTGCCAACAAAATAAATTAAACTCATGCTGAGCAGGTACAATAAGTAATACAGACGATTGATCTCTCGCAGGGAGATAAGCAAAATGAGATTATACAACAGCATCGCCATCATAATGCCGAAGTATACGCCCACCCATAGGAAATGCTGATTAGCTTGTCTGTGGTTGGATTCAATGCTTAAAATTTGCAGGGGAACATGTTTGAGATCGGAGCTCTCAACGCGCAGGTAGACGGTTGCAGCTTGAATGATCTTGGGATCACTCAGGAAATCGGCAGGCCTGCCGGGCAGCAGGTCAGGGCCAGTTGGGAGCATCCGTCCCACTTCTTTGACATGCCAGCCGGCTGCATTGATTCTGGGTACATAAAGGGTAGCCTTATCAATAGCGCTTGGCCGCCCCAAAGACAGTAGCCACTTTTTTGGCGTTCTTGAGGGGATAACAGTGAAACGAATCCAGTAAGCATAAGTGTTTAGACCCAGGTTGATTATTTTTCCGGTATGCTTGATAAACTGAGCTGATATTGGCGGTGATGAAACATCGTGGATGGTCAAATTTTTTTGCCGGTCTTCAAGAACATACACATAAGGGCCGAGAAAGTAGCGGCCGGTGGTCGATTTCAGTTGAAGGACTGGTTCCGATGCAGAGGATCCGGCTGGCAGCAAAAAGTTTGCGCAGGCGAAAAACACCCCAAAAAATACGCCGATCGCAGATCTTCGGCGAATAAGGTTTATGTTCATATCGCCGATTGGCATAGCATACCCATTACACGGACCTGCATGAATACCGGATCAGTTAAAAGACGGTGCGGTCAACTACTTTACAAATGACATATTCTTCGATTGCTGATAGCATAAATCACTGGATTAATCGAGAAATATTCACGCGCTAGTCGTTTTGATAATACCTTAAAATAGCGTTAACCAATCCGGGTATCGTGTAAGATTCAGCGGTGATGTGGACGTCAAAGCCCAACTTCTTGGCGGTATCGCTTGTAATAGGGCCGATGCTGGCGATGGCGATGCCCTGGATGAGGGCGGCAAAGTCTTTTGCCGGCAGAAGGGCTTTAAAGTTTTTAACGGTGGATGAGCTGGTGAAGGTGATCATATCTACGCGTTTGTCTTTGAGCTGTTGAACCAGGTCAGCGGTGTTTTCAACTGTCTTGAGGGTCTCGTAGGCCGGAATTTCATCTACTCTAGCACCCATTTTATTCAGCTTCTGAGGCAAAATTGGGCGGGCTTCTTTAGCGCGCGGTAGCAGGATCTTTTTATTGTTCAATTTTTCTTTTTTAAATGCGGCCACCACGGATTCCGCCCGGTAGGTTTCCGGCACAATATCACTGGTCACACCAAATTCTAGCAGGCGGGCAGCGGTGGCTGGGCCGATGGCGGCTGTTTTCAGACGGCCCAGGGCACGGGCGTCTTTACCGGCCGCAAAAAGCTGCTCGAAAAAGAAGCCGATCCCATTTACGCTGGTAAAGACAATCCAATCATAGGCGGATAAGTTGGCGACCGCCTGTTTTAAGGGGCGGGGGTTATTGGGCGGTATGATTTCAATGGTCGGATACTCGAGGCATTCAGCGCCCAGATCCGTAAGCAGGTTGACCAGGTCGCTGGCCTGCTGCCGCGCCCGGGTCACGACGATGCGTTTGCCCAGCAGCTGCCGATCTTCAAACCATTTCAGCGATTGACGCAAATCGACAACATCACCAATGACAATAATGGCCGGTGCCTTCAGGCCAGCAGCGCGGGCTTTGTCAGCGATTGTGGCCAGTGTTCCGGTTACCGTTTTCTGGCGTGACGTCGTGCCCCATCGAATCAAGGCAACCGGTGTGTCCGCTGATTTGCCATGCGCTATAAGCCGCGCGGTGATGTTGGGCAGGTTTTTAACGCCCATGAAGAAAACCAGGGTTCCGATGCCGCTGGCCAGGGAAGACCAGTTAATGCTGGTTTCCTCTTTGGTCGGGTCTTCATGGCCGGTCACAAAGGCCAGGGTGGAAGTTAACTCGCGATGGGTCAACGGGATGCCGGCATAGGCTGCAGCTGCTATCGCGGAAGTAACACCCGGCACGACTTCAAAAGGGATACCGGCTTTTATCAGAATTTCGGCTTCCTCACCGCCGCGGCCGAATATAAACGGGTCTCCGCCTTTAAGGCGGGTAATAATCCCCCCGGATTTGGCCTTATCCGCCAGCAGGCGGTTGATCTCATCCTGTGAAAGCGTATGATCGCCGCCCTTTTTGCCCACATAGATCAGTTCGGCCGATTGGGCAGCATATTTTAACAGGGCAGGGGTGGCCAGGTAGTCATAGATAATGACATCGGCTTTTTTGATACATTCCTTGCCTTTCACAGTGATCAGACCCGGATCGCCGGGCCCGGCACCGACCAGATACACTTTAGCTTTCATAGTTTTCAATTGACATGGTTTTGAGTTTTTCCAGGATTTGAAGCGCCCCTCTGTCCAGGAGTTCTTCAGCCAGATCAATGCCAATGGTTTCAGCGGATTCGACAGGCCCGCCTTTTTCTCCTTTGATCACCTTTGCACCATCAACATCGGCAACCAGCCCGGTCAAGGTAAACGTATTTTTTGTGATGGTGCCATGACCGGCGATGGGTACCTGACAACCGCCTTCAAGCCGCCTGAGGAAGGCACGCTCCCCGCTGACGATCGCGCGAGTGGGCGCATGGTCCATGGCGGCCACCATCGGACCGACGGTTGGATCGTCTTTTCGGATCTCAACGCACAGCGCCCCCTGGCCGATCGCCGGCAGCATGACGGTGGCGTCCAGGTACTCGGTAATCCTGTGATCAAGATTTAGTCGCTTGACGCCTGCAGCCGCCAGCACCAGGGCATCAATATTTTCAGTTTCGAGTTTTTTAAGGCGCGTATTCAGATTACCGCGTACGGGCTGGATAACAATATCCGCCCGGTTATGCCGCAGTTGGGCGCCGCGTCTCAAGCTGCTGGTGCCGATAACGCTGCCCGCAGGCAGTTCTTTAAAGGACATACCACTGCGGGATATGAACACGTCAACCGGGTTTTCCCGTTCGGGGATAGCTCCGATGCACAGTCCCTCTGGAATGTCGGCCGGCATATCTTTCATGCTGTGAACCGCAATGTCAATGCGCTCAGCCAGCAATGCCTGTTCGATTTCTTTTACAAAGAGGCCCTTTCCGCCTACTTTGGCCAGGGGCACATCCAGAATCTTGTCCCCCTGTGTTTTAATGATGTTCAGCTCAATGGGGATTGACGGGAAGTTGGCTTCGAGAAAGGATTTGGTCCAGTTGGCCTGCCACAGCGCCAGTTTGCTGCCGCGGGTTCCGATTCTGATGGGGCGGTTCATCTTGCTTAATGGCTGCAGCCGGCACAACTTGATGCTGCGCAACCGCTGCAGGAAGATGCCCCGGCCGAACTGGAAACAGTTTCACCACCGCTGCCTTTAGAGATAAAGCCGCAGGGGGACATCAATTTGGATACTTTTTTACTTTTGCAGGAAGGGCAGTCGGGCTTTTCGCCGCCAAAAACCAGATATTCAAAATCCTGGTCGCAGTTTTTACAATGATATTCGTAAATCGGCATAACAATCTCCCGGGGCTTTTTTTAACAGCGAAGCAATCAACTGATTAGTAATCATCTGTGCA
This sequence comes from Desulfobacterales bacterium, assembly GCA_050123865.1. Taxonomy (GTDB): domain Bacteria; phylum Desulfobacterota; class Desulfobacteria; order Desulfobacterales; family JAHEIW01; genus JAHEIW01. The sequence goes on from JASFGH010000021.1 coordinate 7,015, forward strand.
ATGAAATCAACCGAAAGACGTTAATAAACATGAAATGCCCAAGCCTGTCAACCTTCAAGCTGTTCGATTGCCCCGGCAGCGATCAATGGTAGCATGATTTCATGATGGCCGATCAGGTTTATCCCTATGCCACCTTTGGCAGTCGGTCGATGCAGCACATTGGTAATGGGGCGATAATGCCGAGTGAAGTCCAAATTGACCGTGGTGAATTCATCTAACGTATGACCCAGATTGCGCGCCAGGGTAACGGCTTTTAAAAAAACTTCCGGTAAGACGACCGCAGATCCCGCATTCAGGTAGACGCCATTTTGAAGACGGGCCACCATAGCTGCAAATAAGCGGAAATCATGGTGGCTGGCTTCACCGGAGCGCGCAGGGTCAAACTGCGGGTGCATGTGAATAATATCCGTTCCAATGGCCACATGCACGGTGACCGGAATTCCCAGTCGAAAGCCGGCTGCCAGTATGCTGATTTCGCTGTACGGCAAATTTTGTTGAGCAATTGCGTGCCCGACTGCCTGTCCCAGCCCTTTTGCATCCGGCTGTGAATTTTCCAGCGCAGCTCCCAAAAAAACGGCGGTGTCATCAGCCATGCCAAAGGAGCCGTCATCAACGGCGCCGGCAACATCTTCTGAAGTGTGCCCGGCCATGGCCAGTTCAAGATCGTGAATAATACCGGCGCCGTTTAAAGCCACACAATGAACAATACCGCGCTCCATCAAATCGATGACCACCGGATTCAGGCCCACTTTGATCACATGCGCCCCCATCCCCAAAATGACGGTCTTGTTCGTGCGCGCAGCAGCTGCCAGTGCACTGACAACCGTTTTCAAGTCAGCGGCGGCCAGAATATCCGGTAATCCGCTTACAAAATCTTTAAAAGCACCACCCTGCTGCCAGATCCTGGCAAAGTCGACCGTGTTCACCTTGCTGCTGCGCTGCGATAATGAATAAGTCTTTATCTGACCCAGATCCAATGGTTTGATTTTTTTTGGCATAACGTCTTCTCTTAACCCGGGGTTACAATAACCGGTAAACCGGAAACGGGCTAACGGTCCAACCTTTTCTATCTTTGCGCAAACAGCCTGCGTTCAACCAGGTCGCAGATAATGTGGCCTAAAGTGATATGGGCTTCCTGAATCCGGGCCGTATCGTCGGAGGGCGCTGAAAACACCAATTTCGCACATTTGGCCAGAGCGCCGCCGCGACCGGTAAATCCGATGGAAAACAACTCTTTATCATTGGCGGCTTCGATCGCCTGTACGATATTTTTAGAGTTTCCACTGGTGCTGAGGCCCCACGCGATATCATTTTTTTTACCCAGTGCTTCGATCTGTTTGGAAAAAATATCATCAAATCGATAATCGTTTCCAATGCTGGTGATAATGGAGGTGTCGGTTGTCAAGGCAATGGCCGCCAGGGGAGCGCGCTCAATTTTAAAGCGGTTGACAAATTCGGCGGCCAGGTGCTGTGCATCCGCCGCGCTGCCGCCGTTTCCGAAGATAAGAATTTTATTGTCGGCATCGACACAGGCAGCTATTTTTTCAACTGCCAGCAGAATGGTATCGATGTGTTTTTCAATACATTGGCGCTTGACCTGAAGACTTTCTTCAAGTTGTTGCTTAATCAGTTTTTCCATCGCGATATCCCGTTTAACCGGTGGAGCGTGATGTCTTGGGCCGTAATTTTTTTTCGATTTCCAATATCAGATCAGATGCGTCTTTACCGAGACGCTGGGCTTGCTTAAATTCTTCTAAAGCATCGTCCAGGCGGTTGTGTCTGTGATAAAGCTGGCCTAATCGATACCGGAAAAGTCCATTTTCCGGGGCAAGTTGAATGCTTTCCTGGCAGAACACCAAGGCAATGTCCGGATTTTCTTCTTGCTCGGCAAACAAACAACCCATGGCCGACAATGAGGCGGCATCACTGGGATTATGTTTGATGGCCTTTTTATAGGCGGCAACTGCTGCGTCAACTTTGCCGATTTGGGTATAACATTCGCCCAGATACCGATACACGGCACCGGAAGCCGGCTCCAAAGCAGCAGCGCGGTTTAGAAATTTTGTGCCGCTTTCAGGCTGGTTTAATTCCATCAATAATCTACCGGTTTGAAAGTTGATTTCGAACACGTCTTGATTAATCGCATTGGCTTTAAAAAAAAGATCAAGAGCTTTATGGCGGTCTCCGTTCAACATTTGGATAAAACCCATATTATACCAGGCCATGACCTCGGAATGATTCAATTTGACGGTGGACTTAAATTCCAATTCAGCCTTTTCGTATTCGCCCAGAAGGCCATAGCAAACGCCTAGGCTGTTGTGAACATTAATGTTGGCCGGATCCATTTTGAGGGCCCGCTGAAATTCTTTAATGGAGCCGTTGATATCGCCCTTGTCAAACAGCTTATCGCCACTGATGTTTAAGCTTACGGCATCGAAGATCACGGCGCTGTTCGGCCCTAAAAAGGCGGCATGATCCAAAGCCTTGACGGCGTTAGGGATAACATCGGCTGGTTGATAATTAAGCGATGGATATTCGGCGATGCCTGCGCTGATTGTTAAAGCGGCTTTATTTTTTGATGTTTGTTGATATTGCTGTACGAGCTTGAAGCAAAGATCGCCATTTTTTTGAATAAAAAAGGCGCCGAACAACCCCTGGTTTAGCAGCCCCCAGATGCCCTTATGTTTTTTGCTAAAATTATTAAATAATTTGGCAGCCCTTTTATGAGCCTCTGCCGGTTCAATTTTGGGTTTCTCTGAATCGGTGCCAACATCGTCATCGATTTGGAAAACCATACCGGCGAACTGCGCAGCCGGGGTTAACTGCGCCAAGGCCTGATCCAAAAAAGCCTGCCCCATCAGCAGACCGGGATAAATGGATTGAATGGCCTTTTGAATGCTCGCAGGGACTTGAATTCTCTTTTTGTGCAGGTCGTCTGCTTCCGCTTTGGCGTGCAGGAAGTGCCGCGTCGATTCCCGGTGGTGGTAGAGTTCAACTTGATCTTTTCGCATATCAGGCTTTCATTATCCGATTTTCAAATGCAGTTTCAATCGTAGGATACTCGTCTTGCTGAATTGTTCGGGGATCCATGACGAACATGTCATCTTCGATTCGGCCGATAATGGGCGGTTCATTGGTTCGCATCATCTTCTCCAGGGCGTTGGGTGATAGGCCATCCACCTGGAGGCCGAGGCACAAGCTGGGAAGCTCCATAAGGGGTAGTGCGCCACCGCCGGTTTTGGAGGCACGCTTTAGAAGCTGAATGTGCAGCCGAGGGCCACCGATTTGCTTCAGACGATCGGCAAGGCCCCGGGCACGGTTCTGAACATCAGCCAATGGAAGCATGATCATGCGCAGGGTGGGAATCAGGCGGGTCGCCTTTTCCTCTTCGCGGTATAATCGCAGGGTGCCTTCCAGTGCGGTCAGTGTGAGTTTGTCGACCCGCAGTGCCCGTGTCATCGGATTATTTTTAATGGCGTCGATGATTTTCTTTTTACCAACGATAATGCCGGCCTGAGGCCCCCCCAATAGCTTGTCGCCACTAAAGGTGATCACATCCGTACCGGCTTTTACGGATTCCTGAACGGTGGGTTCCTTTAGCAGACCGTATTTTGAAAAATCGATAAAGGTGCCACTGCCCAGGTCTTCCATGACCGGCAGTTGATGCTCGGCACCTAAATTCACGAGTTGCGGCAACGACACCTCTGCCGTGAAGCCGACCACGCTGTAATTGCTAGTGTGGACTTTTAACAGGAGGCCGGTTTGCGGGCCAATGGCATTGGTGTAATCTCTTAAATGCGTGCGGTTGGTGGTTCCGACCTCTTTAAGAATACCGCCGCTTTTGGCCATAACGTCCGGCACCCGGAAAGACCCGCCGATTTCAACCAGCTCACCGCGTGAGACGATCACTTCTTTGTCTCTGGCAAGGGTGTCGAGACTTAAAAGGACCGCTCCGGCATTATTGTTGACGGCCAGAGCCGCTTCAGCTCCACTGATTTCACAGATCAATGATTCAACGTTGCTATAGCGCGATCCTCTGCGCCCGGCGACCAGGTCATATTCCAGATTGGAATAGCGGCTGGCAATTGTTACCAGGTGGTCAATTACCTCGGCGGCTAACAGCGAACGGCCCAGATTTGTATGCACCACAATCCCGGTTGCATTAATCGTGCGTCTTAGGTTGGGTGCCATGGCCTGTTGAACCGAATGTTTTACGGCCTCGATCATCTGTGCGTCCGATACACTCTCCTGTCCGATGGCCGAGTTGTTGGCGAGGATTTGTTTCCGCCGGTTATCAATCACTCGGCGTATGGAATCGACCACAACAGCATGCGGGATATTTTCAGCGAAGGCTTGCCGGTTAACCAAATCCAGCAGGTAGTCCACGCCTGGCAGTCTGCGCAGAAGCGCCTTCTGATCCGGCTGGATAGGGAACAATTTTTTCTTTCGTGACTTTGTCATGAGGTTAATCTATTTTCATTTTTTTGCTGCTGTGTGCGGGTCCATAGCCATATTTTTCAGGCGGACATCAGTGCCAGTTCAGGTGAGGATTCCAGCACTTTAATGGGAATATGATCGATCAGTTTCGGAAATTCAGGAATTGACAAACCGATAACGGCCAACCGGGAAGCGAGGCTGTAGGTGCTTAAGCGTTCCATCTCCAATCCGGTGTGAAATCGACTCATCAGCAGGTCGGCCAGGTAAACAATATGGACTAATGCTTCGTGCCGGGTTGCATCTTCTGGCTGATGGTGATGCCGGATGGTCTCGACCAGTGATTCCGGAAAAGACCAGTTTAGCGCCAGCTCTGCTCCCACTTCGGTGTGATCGATTCCGAGCAGCTGCTTTTCGACTTCAGAAAAATTTTTATTGCCCTGATGGCATTCCCTGTAAAAATGCGGAAAGCCGGAGTGGATGAATTGATCCAGGGCCACTTTGCCAATATCGTGCAACAGACCGGCTGTATAGGCCGAAGAGGGCTCAGCCTGCCCGGTAAGGGTGGCCAATTTTTCGGCAATGACGGCCGTGCCGAGTGCATGATGGTATATGCCGCCTTTACACAGGGAATAGCCCATGCCGATCTGGTTAAAAAAGCTATTCAAAGAGGCCGAGATGACCAGTTTAAGCAAAAGATGTTGCCCCAACATGACCAGCGCATGCTCTAAAGACTCGATCTTTTTGCGACGGGCAAATATAACCGAATTACAAAGATGCAGTGTCCTGGCGCTGATGACCTGATCCTTTCGGATTTCCTCAGTTAATTTTTTAACCTCATAATCCTCTGAATGGATAATTCGTAAAATTTTTAATGCAATTTGTGGTATGGGCTTTAAATCTTCAATGGCACGCCCGACTTCCCTGGGTGTCGGCACCTTCGCATCGACATCGGATGCAAGCTTGTCGGATCCTGTCGGTTCGATCAAAAAATCGCCTGTTTCGAGGTCCAACTCAAGCCGGCAGGTGAAGAAACCGCCAGTTTCCAGCTTCTCCACCTGTATGTGCTCTACCTTTATCAGCTGCATGACACGTTCGGCGGTCCGTCCGCCGATATCCATTTCAAAATCGGTATCGTTTACGGGACCCACCAGGGCGCCACCGGCGATGCAGGCTTTAATATTTTCGGCTGTAGCCCCTTGATCGTATAAGGACTGAACAAAAGGAGGGAATCCGGTGGATGCGTATTTTTCCGCTTGAAAACTGTCGTTCGGAGTCGCTGGCTCGGGCAACAGTAAATGAATCAGTCCACCGACGCCGGCGACATGGTCATAAATTGCCACGCCGACACAGGTCCCCAGGTAGGCTTCTAGGATCACCGGTTTACGGGTATCAACCCGGTAGCTTCCGGATGCTACGTGGTATCGGTGTTTTTCGGGCATCAGGGTTTTCGCTTCTCACCATTCAAAGGGACTGTGTTGGATATTTATCTGTAAATATTAAAAATTTATCATATATCATTATAAAGTCAATTGTTTCAACAGAAATCTGGTCATGTCATATCCGGTGAAGTAAATTTACTTTATCATCATATTCATATACGATATGAGTAAATAAGAGGTTTCAGGTTTCAATGTTCAGGTGTCCGGCCTTTGGTGGCCAGTTTCGCACTCTTGTCCTTTAGTCACCATTACGCTCGCAATGCTAGAGTTGTTTATTGATTTCGGGTTTATATCTGCTGACACCTGACACCCGCCTGCGCGGACGTAGCCTATACGGCGCGGCGAAGCCCGACACCTGAAACCTAATGGAATTAAGAGCCTCATTTTCTGTAAGCGTTTCATTAGAATATTAGGAGATACGATGGAAAACATATTGGTTACCGGTGGCTGCGGCTTTATCGGTACAAATTTCATTTACTATATACTGTCAAATGCCGATTTTAATGGGCGAATTATTAACGTTGATAAATTGACCTACGCCGGCAATCCGGATAATCTGGTGGCAGCTGAAAAAAAATATGCAAAGCGCTATATATTTCAAAAGGCCGATATTTGTGATGCCCGGGCGATGGCGGCCATATTGGATCGTTACGCAGTGGATGCCATCTGTAATTTTGCTGCCGAATCCCATGTCGATCGTTCGATTTCAGAGCCGGATGCGTTCATCAAAACCAATATTGAAGGTACCTTCCGTCTGCTGGAATTGGCCCGCCAGTACAAACATCAACTGAAATTGTTTCACCATGTCAGCACCGATGAGGTATATGGCTCATTGGGCCTGAACGGTAAATTCACCGAGCAAACGCCTTATCGCCCCAACAGTCCCTATTCGGCTTCCAAAGCGTCCTCGGATCATCTGGTCAGAGCATATTTTAAAACCTACGGCCTACCGGTGACGATTTCCAATTGTTCGAACAACTACGGTCCTTATCAGTTTCCTGAAAAAATGATCCCGTTAATGATCCTAAACGCACTTGAGGGTAAGTCGTTGCCTGTATATGGTGAGGGGCGAAATGTGAGGGATTGGCTGTATGTAACCGATCACTGTCAGGCAATCTGGAAAATCATGCAGGCAGGGACCCGGGGTCAAATGTACAACATTGGCGGCCAGTGTGAAATGGCGAACATCGATCTGGTCAGGCATATTTGCGATTTGCTCGATGATCTGGTCCCGCGCGCCGGTGCAGCTCCGCGCCGCGACCTGATTGCATTTGTAAAAGACAGACCCGGCCATGACCTGCGCTATGCCATCGACTTCAGTAAATTGACAGATGAACTGGGCTGGTTGCCGCAGGAGACATTTGACAGTGGAATCCGAAAAACCATTGAATGGTACCTGGATCATCAGGCCTGGGTGGATCAGATTAAAAACGGCGCGCACTATCAGCGCTGGATGAAGCAGCAGTATGGGGGTGCGTAAACCAATCTGAACCAATGGTATTTATTATGAAAGACGCAAAAGACCGAATCATTTTTCCCCTGGATGTGGCCACAGCCGAAGATGCCAGAAAATATATTGAACTGTTAGACGGTAGCGTTGGGCTGTTCAAGGTCGGGCTGGAACTCTTCATTCAGGCCGGCCCTGAGATTATCGGCTTCATCCATTCACAAACCCGGACCCGGGTGTTTCTGGATTTAAAGCTGCACGATATCCCGGAGACGGTCAGACGGGCCATGACACGCATTGCCGATATGGGCGTTGCCTTTGCCACGGTTCATGTGGGCGAGACCCCACGGATGTTGGCCGCGGCGGTAGAAGGTGGTGGCGGCAAGGTGGCAATTCTGGGCGTTACGGTCTTAACCAGTGTTTCGGCGCAAGATTTGAAATCAGCCGGTTATCGCCAGGATTTATATGATGACCTGCTGCTGACCGTTACGCGCAAGGCGGGTGCTGCCCATGCAGCCGGCTGCATGGGTGTTGTCTGTTCGGGGCTAGAGGCGGGCCGGATCAAGGAAGCAATCGACCAGGATTTTTTAGCAGTGACACCGGGAATTCGCCCGGCCTGGACGATGACGGCTGAAGAAGATCAGCGCCGGATAACCACTCCGGCCGAAGCCATCCGTGCCGGTGCGGATTATCTGGTTATTGGTCGGCCGATCAGGGACGCAAAAGATCCCGTCAATGCGGCCGCACGTATTGCCGCAGAAATCGAAAGCGCCCTTTAGCTTCAATGCTGTTTAGATAGCTGCTTTTGTTACCGCACGGGCATCAGCATAATTTCAATTCTGCGGTTTTCTTTGCGCCCCTCTTCGGTTTCGTTGGAAGCCACCGGTTTATAATAGCTGAACCCACTGGCCGTTAATCGGGTGGGGTCGATTTCTCCCTTATCCTGCAATAGACGCACGACAGCTGTAGCCCTGGCGGCCGACAATTCCCAGTTGGTTGGAAACCTATTGAGCAGGGCGCCACCGATTTTGACATCATCTGTGTGGCCCTGCACGACAATCATCTGGTCTTGATTATCTCTAAATGATTCGGCCAATCTCAATATGACTTCCTGGCCCTCCGGTTTGATTTTGACACTACCGGAATCAAACAGAATCTTATCGACAAAGGTCACCATTAATTTTCCCTCGATTTCCTGAATGCGGACGTCCTTATTGGCAATCTGCGCTTTAAGATTGCTTTCAATTTCCTGACGTTGTTTGTCTAATTCTGAAAGTTCCTTTTTTTGAACCGCAACTGTTGTTCTTACTTTTTCCAAATCACGCTTTAATAGCGCATTCTGCTCCGCGAGGCCCTTGTTTTCTTCTATCAGTTGGGCCTGGGTTTTACTCATCTGATTTTCAAGTTCTACATATTTGCTTTTTGAGACACATGAGAATACAAACAAAAGGAACAAACTCAAAACAATTGACGCAAATTTTTTAAACATCGCTGACCTCCTTTTATAGATGAAACAGTGTCTGTTATCATAAGCAAAACAAGAATTTTTTGGTTTGTCAATTATTTCATTTTCCATCCCGGGAGGGGACAAAGAGGGGACAAACCGGATATTGCCAGATGTCAGCGGATGTTTGCGCTTGAGCTTTAAGCATACAGCGGCATCGTTCTATCAACCAAAAACAAAAATCCCGATTTTATGTTTGAAAATCGGGATGAAGGTATCATTGGTCTCTTGCTTTAATCGACCGAGCCATTTTTCGCATTAGCAGCAGCGCAAGGATATTCCAAGACATTGAGCGGTGTCAACCCTTGCGACGCCTTACGGTTGGTCGAATCCTTGCGCTGGAGTTCACATTAGCAGCACTCACGTAGACAAGTCAACATTAAATCCGCGCCCCGGGCACCCGCTCTGGCGCAGGTAAACTCAAATGCGATCTGTTTTAGAACATATAAAAATATCGATATATGAAAATTCCCAGGATAATAGCACCGACCAGCAGCGCAACAATCATCTGCTCCCTGCTAAATTTTTTCATATGGAATCCTATAATTTTAACTCGCAATGATGAATTGTAATATCAACTTCTCATTCATTTTCATGCAGGATTCAGATAGTTGCTATCCGTCCTTATCCAACCCAAAACCCGAATGCAGCACGCGCACGGCCAGTTCGAATTGTTGGTAAATCAGAGTAAAGAGGATGATAACAAGTGAAATTAATATATAATATATTTCCAAATAGTTTAACAATTTTTCGTAATAGAATTTAATCCAGTGAAAAGCTGTTAAATACAGAGATATTTATTACAGTTTGTTGACTAAATGTTGACCAAAAATCGAAGATGAGAACTAAACTGACATTTTTGATATGTTGTGAATTGATGTGGATAACACAAGTTTTTCGATGGTTTCAAAAGTAATGATATGTTGGTCACACAAATTTTATAAATCGCCAGAAGCCTGTTGTATAAAAACAGTAGTATGATCGATCTTGGAGTATGCTGTCGATATGCCTACCTTCAATTAGGATCAAAAAATCAAAGATATGTTAAAGAAATTATCAGAAAATAGGGGCAAAAGCCGAGTGCCTTTGCCCCAAATTTATTGTAAATTTAAA
>JASFGH010000022.1:0-16603 GCA_050123865.1 Desulfobacterales bacterium
TAAATTGGGGAAGCCAATGGGACGTCATTGACATATGGACCTTTTGAAGACTGCAAGGTATTACATAAACTGAAACAAATTAGCAGGTAAGATGAAGGATGAGATTCGTATCTTTGTCATTAATATTAAGAATCGCATCCGGTGTACTCATAAAAACAAGCTCAACCCCCTTCTTTTTCGCCTTTTTTTTCACTTCTTTCATTACCGGCAAGGCAGAGCTATGACCGGTACCGATGATAAGCTTTTTACAGTTCCAGGGGATATTTTCCAAGGTCGAAAGAGGGGTATGACCAAATTGGCTCCTGAATACTTTTGATTTTTGTTTCTTTCTCTTCTCAATTTTGCCTTTGTGTATCACAATGTCCTTAAAATAATCTTTCCCGTCAATGTTGATGGCCCCAAAAGAAATTTCTTTTACCTTCATTATAGCTCCTTACATTAAAATCGTAATACCGATTTGTTATTTAATGGGGCATCGCTTCCATACTGATCTTAAATGGTTTATGGCCCTGCCATTGTAAGCCATGCAGCAGGTTTTAATTGATCCCATAAGTTTATCGTCTCTCATATCTATTTTTTTCGTAAAAAGACCATCTCAGATACTTTCGCTACTGTTTGACTATCCTGGGTCAGTTCCACCTGCACGCGGGCAATCCGCCCCTGCATATCGATTACCCGCGCAGAAGCGATTACATCTTTAGCAGGATCGGCTGCATTCAGAAACTGAATATCACAATTCAACGGCAATCCCACATGCCCCAGGGAGTTGGCGACAGCCGCCATGGTTTGCTCTGCAAGTGTAAACAGGGCGCCCGTATGGGTATAGCCTAAAAAATTGGGCAATTGCATGGTACCTGGCAATCGGGCCGTCGCGCGGCCGGCTTTGAATTCTGTAAACTGGATGGAAAGGGTGCGGGCCAGAGGAGAGGCTTCAATAGCCCGGCGCAATGCTTCCAGATCCTCTTTTTTAATGGCATTTCGAACGGCTTTGGATTCATTGCTTGATTCAGTTACATGACGTTTTTGGCGGTTTCGCTCTTCCACACCGCGAGTCAACCAAGAAACAGCCTCATTGTAAGGTGTCGGGATGTTGTAACGCCGGCCTTCGGATACGATCACTTCATTTAAATTGCCAATCTCGGTCGGTCGCCCTGCTTCAACGTCCTGAAGCATGGAGACGCGGTTGTCCTTGGTAGAGGCAAAGGCCTTTAAGGAAAAATCGAGGGGATCGTCGAGCTCGGGGATATCAATGCCTTTGGTGCGTGCCACCTGGCCCAACTCGTTTGATAGGGCTTCGATGATTTTGACCGACGGCTCATGCTTTACGGCAACACCACCGGTCAGACCGGTCAGGGCCGCCACCACATTGGTGGAGACATTGGCGATGAGTTTCTTCCAGATGACGCTGTTAATGTCATCCGTAGCATGCACGTCCAAACCAGCCGCTTTGAACTGCGCGACCATATTGTTAAACCCCGGGCGGGATACACCGTCATAGGGACCGATCACCAGTAAGGGGCCGAGACCCCCTACGTAGCGAACTTCATTCATGCTCACTGGCATCCCCGAATGGGCTGTGATACCCCCCACCACCCGTTCAGATCCGACGGTCTCGGCAATGGCCTCTAAATTTCCAAGGCCGTTTTGAACCGAAAGAACGATCGTATCGTCTCCGATCATGGGCATGGCGCTCTCGATGGCCAACCGGGTATGGTAGCCTTTAACCGCTATCATCACCACGTCTTTTTCACCCACCTCGTCTACGTTCGACGTAATGTCGATCTTTGAATGGGTTCGCTCACCATCGGGCCACTGCAGCCACAAGCCTTCTTTATCGATAAGACGAACACGCTCTTCCAACACTTCAATCAGCGTAACGTTGAACCCTTTTTCTAAAAAAAGAGCGCCGAAGATGGATCCCAATATGCCTGCACCGACGATTGCTATTTCCATGGTTAATCACCCCGCCAGGTTTTAGGATTTGAAGAGTGTATACAGTTTACCAGACATCGAAAAATAATAAAGAGGAAAAATGCGATGCGGGTTTTGAAGCCGTGCAGCAGTAAGGGGAAGGAGGGGGGACGCCCATAAAATTATAAGTTTCTGCGATTCTAACAGGCAAACCCATTTTCACTGGAAAGGTCCTCGTCCCTATTTTTTAAAGCGAAGGATGATAAAATGCAATGCGCACGGAAACATCTTTGCGGGTTTTGCGGGCATGTAAGCTGATTAAAAAAAACCATATCAAATGTCAATATGTCATGGACGTCCCTTTATTTGCTTCCGCCTTTAAGTCTATGACAACACGTCAGGTTTTCTTATAGAAATTATTGCATTTCAGGCCATATTTTGCGAGCATGACGAAATACCCATTTTTATTGAGATTGATGATTGTGACCCTGAGGAAGAATGCGTTTTTTTAGTGAACGACCAATCAAACAAGATTAAAATATCTATATGATCAATATCTATTGTAACTTTACAGCATTTGACAAGTTTAACTAAAAAAATCGATAAATTTGATCCTTTATGGCAATCATGACTACAATGACACGATCAAAAAATATAATCTAAGGGGAATTGGATTATGGGTCCTAAAATTCGCAAATGCTATCTATGTGTCCTAATTATTGGCTTTTGTGTTCTCGCTCATTCTAACGGGAAAGCTGAAGACAATGTGGTCCTTGATGAGCTTTTGACCGAGGTCCAGAAGACTCTCATCCGGGTGAATAACTCCATTGAAAAGGATCAACTACCGCCGTTAAATAAAATTACCCTGAAATTAAAAAGCACCCTGGTTACAAAAGCGGACGGCAAAGTATCATTGTATATCGTGCAACTGGGAGCCACGGTGACCAACGAAACGGTGCAAGAAATCAATCTTGAGCTCAAACCGCCGAAACCCACCGACGCTGCATTGGTACAATCACTAGAAGATACACTGGCAACTGCAATCATCGAAGCAGCGAAAAGTGCCCACAAGGCGTCACAAAGAAAACCCCCTTTGCACCTTTCCAAACTGACTGCGACCATTCGATTCGTTGTCAAAACAGAAGGCGGAGCTGGTGTGAGCTTCAAGTTACTGCCAGTGACCGTAAAGCTCGGCGGGAAAGTCAAAGATGTGTCAACACAACAGATCATCATCGAATTTAAAAGCTAAAAGCAAAAATCTAACCACAGATTACGCACCCGCCCGCCTCGCCTGAGCGGCTCGCGATGGCCGGCGCGGGATTAACGCAGATTATTTTTATCATTAATCAGTTAAACAGTTAAAATTCCGGATGGGTCGCCCAACATGTCGGAGAAGCAAAACGCCCAACACGTTAAATGGCGGGCCGCAAACTTGCCGGTGGACAGGAGATGTTTAAATTATTTTTGGGTTGCTATGATGCTTTAATGTTTTAAAATCCATCACGGGCATGCGTGTTGAGGAATAAAAAAATGAAGAAGTTCTGGATGGGCTTAAAGGTGTTGAAAGCGTTTATAGCCACTTCATCGGCTCAAAGGAAGCGCACACCGTTAATTACAATCCGACATTATTCAGTGTTGAACAAGTGGAGAATGTGTTAAAAGATGGAGCGGGTTATCTGGAGACTGTAGAATGAAGTTAATTAAACAGGTTCAGCGTTCAAAGGTTTGGGGCTTCGCTCTATGAGCTACGACCCCACAAGCAGGGTTCAAAGTTAATCGTTTTAAGCAAACCGTCAACCGACTTACTTTCAATTCTAATTGCAGGGTAAAAATTTGAAAAGCATTTCCAATATCTCAAACTTTCTTATCTATTTCGCTGTCTTCTATATCCTTTTATTTCTCCATTGAAATGATTAATGCCGGATTGGCAGAGGTCTACAGAGGCATACTTGCCAAGGATCTTGAAATTACCGCCTACCGTGATGCTGAAAATAAAGCGCAGGCAGCTGTAAAAGGCATGTGGGAGCTCCGAGACCAATATTTTTCTCCGTGGGATCGGCGGGAAATGTATAATATTGGGGATTAGGTATTGGTTAAAAACTTGAGGGCTGACTTTGCCCAAGGAAGGATTGGGTTTTCGATATTGGTTTTTCTTGACATTGGTCGAATAAGAATAAGATCCATTGACTATTTAACGAATCGACCATTTGACTGTTTAACCTAATTTTTGAATTTAGTTCGCGAAGTCGCTAATTTGAATCTTACGATTCTCCATAAGCCGTTCATTTATATAGCTTTCATCACCTTTAATATCCCGCACCAGATGCTCCATCTGTTGTGCACTAATGATGTTTTCTTCGGAAAAAATGTAGAGAAGCGCTTTTTCGGCTATACAACTAACACGCAGTGCGTTCATCATAATCGGATTTGGATTGGCTGCCTCCACGTACTTCCGTGTGAAATGATGATAAAGCTTGGATTGATAGTTTGGTATTTTTGAGTCACCGGCCCGCTTGTCTCCACCGACGATAATCAGCGGGTCATAGTAAAGCGCCGGACAAGCCCGATGGTGGGCGTGGGATTAATACGGCACAACAATTATATACCAGCATGTTTTTGTTTTTCAGACAGCTTTATAATTAATTATCCAGCAGAGGTACTGATTTGGTTGATTCGCCTTCTTGAGAAGCAGACAGTTTGTATATTTCAGGCGGTATGTTTTCCAACCGCTCTTCGTTAAGTTTTTGTGAAAGCGGCGTATAATAAAATGCCAGCTTGAATTGTCCCGTGGCTTCGATCTTTTTTAATTTGATCTTCACATCGCCGTCTTTCCAGCGATACACCTGCTGCTTTGTTTGGGTGTTAAAAGAGCTTTTGGCGGCGCCATATTGTGTGTCAAATGCTTTCTTCAGTTCAGCAAACTGAGCAGGCGTGTGCATCTTTACAAAAGCGGCAAAAAATTTGTCGTTGTAAAAGCCATAAAAGACACCTGCAACCGGCTGATCGGATATCTGGTAACGCGTGTTCGGTTTGGCGTAGTATACGGCCCGGTTAGCCTCATGCACCTTTGACAGACCGGCGTTCTCCGCTGCAGTGCTACCCCATTTTATGCCATGAATACTCTGCTGAAAATCGTGGGCCATGGCTGCTGAACAAAGCATCATGACAAGCAGACAACTAACAATAATTTTAAAATAGCTCATAATCCTCATCTCCTGTGTTTAAGACGGTTTAAACTAGTATTAATGCATCAACCTTGTCATCAAATGAATAATGTCAAGGTAGACTCAAGGATTCAAGGTTTTAATTTTGGGCGTTCTAAGAAAGTTTAGGGACGTCCATGAAATTATAACTTTCTTAGCACCAAAGGCGTAAAATGCTCATATGGTAAAACCTGCGACAGTTGGACTTTTTAAAAGGCGGCATGTTAGGGTGGGCCGATGTGAATAGTTGCCCGGAACTCCTCCGGCCAGAAATGTGGAAAGACATATAAACTTATAAAAACGGCCCCTCCCCAGAACAACAGGACGAGAAGGGAATAAAAAACCCAAAGTCGCTTATCTGTGGAAGACGTGCCTTTGCCTCTGCACAGCTCGTCTATATGCGGTCGGCTTTTTCTAACAAAGTCCTTTACATAATATGGTATCGTCTGAGTCGATAAATATTTATTGAAATCCTTTTTAATTCTATCGGAGGGAACATGCCATTCCTCGGCCGATTTGCAGAATGTTTCATATGCGCTGATGCCGGTCGCCTGTGTAATCTTCTGAATATAATCTTCTATGACAATCTGAGCGGCCTCAGTTTTATCGTCAGATTTGCGCAGATAGGATCGAACGAGACACCAGACAAGCATCACCGCACAAACGGCTCCGATGGCATCTATTAACATATTGAGCATTTTAATCCCTCTATCCAAAAAATAAAGCATCAGAAGCGGATGGCAAGAGTTGGGTTGATTGCGGATTGCAGGTTGGAAATTTAGATTATTGTTAACCACAGCTTACACGCCTGCCCGCCTCGCTTTTCCAGTACCTCTTGATACCATCCCCTTCCCTCAAATTCCTTGACTTGGATCGAATCTATTTGGTAGTCAGCTTGTGATTAAGTAGCCTGACAAGCAAATCGGGAAGCTGTGCATGGAAACAGATAAAAGGGATATTTCAAATGATTGACAAGCTTAAACGATTCTTTGACAAGGCCAGGGCCGACGTTTCCAAAGATACCAACCAAACGACAGAACACGACATTCGCGTTGCGACCTGTGCTCTGTTTGTTGAGATCGCGCGCATCGATGAGGAATTTACGGATGCGGAGATGGAAGCCATCCTATCCATCCTAAAAGAAAAATACGGTTTGTCCCGGGAACACGCCGACGCCCTGATCGCAGAGGCGGAAAAAGAACTGGAAAAAAGCGTGGACCTGTGGCAATTTGCCAGCCTTATCAACGAAAATTACTCAAATGAAGAGAAAATTGAAATTATCGAAACCCTCTGGCGCATTGTCTATGTTGACGGAAAAATGGATGAACACGAACACTACTTGATGGGCAAACTGCAAAATTTACTGCGCCTGACCCACGACCAGCTGATCACCGCCAAGCTCAAAATTCTTAAGTCATAAATAAGGTTAATTCGTTAATTAGTTGAATAGTCAATTCGTCAAGGGATTATTTCTATTTTAATTGTTTTGTGAAAATAAGTCGTGAATATTGTGGATGGAATTTCTTAATACAAAAGTACTAGATAGAATTTAAAATCCTGTAGCCCCACGATACCGAATCGGCATGGCATGACAAGACAACAGGAGAGGTGATGACGGGGTTCTTCCAAATAGAGCCATGAGAGCTAAATCCCAATATAGCCCCCACCCGCCTTTTAACAGAAATCACCTGCCAATACTGGAATCGGCGTCACCCGGCTCGTGTATCTTCTTAACGTTGGAGTCGGGAATGATGCTATCGACCGAAACCTTTGCCTGTCCAAGGATGACATTGCCCTTATTCATTGTATCAATGGAGGTGATCCGGCCACCGGATATCATCACGACAGAATACAGGTATTTATACTTTTGGACCCTCAATTATTGACTTTGAAAACGTTGATATGCTTATATGGGATTCCCGGTCGTTCTGTTGGGGTTTAAAACAATGACATTGATAAAGCCGAAGATTTCAGACTATCCAGGTGAGCACATCGCGTTAAAAATCGATAATCCGGCCTTGGGTTTTGAAGAGGCCAAGGATCTGGCAAAACAAAAGGCCAAAGAGATTTGCGCGGACCCGATGCTGCTGTCCTGGTACCAGGGACAATCTGGGGAATCGTATCCGAATCTGGAGTGCGGCCCAGGCGACAGACCGGCCTGGATTGTCTATGCAGCGTCACGGGGCGGCAACCTGACCATTGATATCAACGCGGGACAATACGTTTTTATTTTCCTTTCATTTTAGCAACGTAAAAAACGATTCATTGAAAACGACATCAGGCAAACCCCGGTTTTCCCATGGCACGATTTTCTCAAGCAGGTTATTTGATGAGATATTTGACAATCGCAGATACAGCCGCATCTAAAATTATCGCAGTTTTTATGGCCGTCCTATCCCTGACGGCCTGCACAGCCCACTACAAGGTCAATACCAGTATCACAAATGTTCAAGCCGTTGAGCGCTATTACCTGCGAAATCAGACGGCGTCACAAAAATCTGATGAGCTTTTGCTGATACTTACTTTTTCAGGCGGGGGAACCCGCGCTGCGGCATTATCTTACGGGGTTCTGCAGGCGCTGGCGGACACGCAGGTTGTGGTGGGCGGCAAACAGCTTCGCCTGCTGGACGAAGTTGACGTCATCAGTTCGGTCTCGGGCGGCAGTTTCACTTCGGCCTATTACGGTCTTTTCGGTGACCGCATTCTTGAAAATTTTGAAACCAAATTTCTAAAACGCGATGTCGAAGGAGAGCTGGCCCTGCGATTGATCGCACCGTCGAACTGGTCTAAGTTGGCGTCGTCGTATTACGACCGATCCGACCTTGTTGCTGAATATTTTGATGAAATTCTTTTTGAAGGCAAGACCTTTGGTGATTTTCGGCTTCCCTGGCTGCCGTTGATTGCCATCAACGCCACGGATATCGCCCTAGGCTCTCAATTTACATTTCTGGCCGAGCAGTTCGCCCCGATTTGTGCGGATCTTTCTTCGTATTCGGTTTCCAGGGCGGTAACCGCTTCGGCGGCCGTTCCGGGCCCATTTTCCACCATCGTTCTTAAAAATTACGCCGGCAGCTGTGACTACCGGCTTCCGGAATGGGCCGCCACGGCCTTACGTGAAGACCAGAAAGTAACGCGCCGCTATCAAAACGCCAGGATCCTGAGCAGCTACCTGGATGCAGAAAAATATGCCTTTATTCATCTATTTGATGGCGGCCTATCTGATAATCTGGGCGTACGTTTTATCCTCAACTATACCGCTCAGCGGAAAAATATCTGGGAGCAGATGCACGCTCTGGGCCTGCAGGATACCAATAAACTGGCCATCATTGTCGTCAATGCCAGAGGCCAGACGCAGCCTGATTTTGCCAAAAAGCGCGAATCAGCACCGATCATTGACACAATCGGGTTGATCTCATCCATCCCCCTGGATCGCTACTCATTTGACACCTTGGATTTGCTGCGCCGGGATATTAAAGGCTGGGAAAAATCCATTACGGTCGCGCGCTGCAAAAATGATAGGGCCAGCTTGAATTCGCCGGACGACAACTGTCGTGCCAGGACCTATTTAATCGAAGTCAGCCTCGATCAAACACCGGACGAATCCGAACGCCAGCGCCTCATGAACCTGCCGACATCTTTTAACCTCAAGGCGAAAGATGTGGATCGTTTAGAGGCTGCGGCACGTGACATCCTGTCGGCCTCCGACGAATTTCAAAGACTCGTCTCAGATTTACAATGAAGGCAAGTATTCAGATCATGGTCTGGAGAAGGCGTGCAACCGGCCGGTCAGGCATTTTGGAGATACCATCATGAAGCATTTATCCTTTCCACAATTTCTAGCGACATCTAAATGCATCCTTGGTGAGGGCGCTGTGATCGAACGGTTGCGCCGCAACAGCGAATTGGAGCTCGATCCAGAAATTGTCAATTCGGCATTTATCTATGACAAGCGCAAACGCAACGCGCTGGCAGAAATCTATCGCCAGTATCTGGATATCGGTTGCAAATATAATCTTCCCCTGCTCCTTTCCACCCCGACCTGGCGAGCAAGCCGCGCACGAATTAAAAAAGCTGGTTATGAAACAAAGAATATCAACGCAGACAACTTCCACTTTTTTGATGAGATGCGAAAAAGCTATGGCGCGTATGCCGATAACATCATCATCTGTGGTTTATTGAGTTGTCGTGGAGATGCATATAGTCATGCCGATGCCCTTTCAACAAAAGATGCCCGCGCTTTTCACTCCTGGCAGGCGAGCAGGCTGGCCGAAGCCGGGGTGGACTTTCTGCTGGCAGCGACGTTGCCGGCGCTCTCTGAGGCAACCGGCCTGGCAGCAGCCCTGGCTGCCACCGGAAAACCCTACATTATCAGTTTTATTTTCCGAGCTGAAGGCACCTTGCTTGATGGGACCCCTCTGAAAGAGGCCATTGACCGCATCGATGCCGACGTCGATCCAAAACCCCTCGCCTATTTGTCCAATTGCACGCATGCCTCCGTTTTTAAAAGCGGCATCATGCACGCTACAAATTCTTCTTCAACTGTCAGAAAACGAGTGGTCGGGCTATTGGCCAATACAGCCGCCCTTGAGCCTGAAGAACTTGACGATAGCGAAGAGCTGGTTGAAGAAGACCCCCGGATTTTCGCCCAATCGGTGGTCAGCCTTCATGGTGATCTGGGAATGAAGATTTTAGGAGGTTGCTGCGGCACGGATGACCGGCATATCGACAGTCTGGCAAAACGACTGGTTTCCTGAAACAGGTTCCGGGTTCCAAATTATCGGTTAATCGGATCCGGGTACCGGGCAGGCGTTGAATGCCTTTCGTGGGTGACTGCCCGAATAGAATTTTTCAAATCCCTGGCATCGGACACGATATGGCTAACGCCGCTTCTATCAAAACTCCTTGACGCTTGCAGAATTTTTCTGATAATGAGTTGTCCAAGAATGGTAGTGTTCAAAGCTGAGTGAAAGCCCATTCGGAACCGACTTCTACTCCCATTCCTGTGCCTTGCGCAGTTGAAAAGGTATCCAATCCTAATGCGCAATACGACTTCTCACTTTTACATCCGCTCGAGCCGATAAGCTATCTGATTTTATGATTGCCTTCTTCTGATCCTCAGACATGCGGGCCTGTATTTTAAAGACTTTAAGCGTTGAAAGAATTTCTCCAACCACTAACAGCGGAGGCTTAAGTATGGAAGAGAAATTGATTGGAATTGTTTCCAACTACTTTAGCAAAATATCGGTGGCGGCGATTGAAATAACGGATGGAACCGTGTCAGTGGGTGATACCCTCCATTTTTTGGGGCACACGACCGATTGTGAATCCCGGGTAGGCTCGATGCAGATCGAGCACCAATCGATAACAGAGGCAAAAAAAGGCGACAGTGTCGGCATTAAGGTGTCTGAAAAAGTAAGAGAAAACGACAAGGTATATAAAATCGTTTCGGATTAACCACTATTTTTTTCAGCGGGCAGGTACCGTTGAACCGCGATGGCTTCTAGTCATTTTTGCATAGAAACTCCCTTACGCCGTTTCGATAGATGAATGACTTAACAGTTCGAAATCCCGACAGTGCCGAGGTCAAAATACGGTTACTGTGGTAATACCGGGGCAAATCAAGGTGATCCTGAAGCCGAAAAATTATCTGATTGCCCTTCTTGATGACAAAGGAATGTGTTTTCGCCGGCGCCCATTGCTTTTCAAAGCTGGTCACGCTCATCATCCCCCTGGGGACAAGTAATGCCCGGCACCGTTTCACCAAGCGGCTGATGTCATCACTTTTTAGATGGTCAATGAAATCCCATAAATTGATCCCATCGAAACAACCGGGTGGGTAGTCTAAACAATCTAGCACCTTTTCAAATACAAATCCTTTTTCCCGGTTGCGGTTTAATTGCAAAAACAAATCACACACGTAGATTCGCTTCACCCTTCGGACAAAATGCAAGATATTTTCATTGCAAACGGGCCCGACATCCAGAACCCGGGCGATCGATAGTTTGGCAAGGTTCTGAAAATACAATTTAAGCATCAAGCTGGTATATGCCGAAAGCGAAGGCTCAGCATGTGAGTAATCATAAACGGGTATGGTCGGGGTTGCCAAAAATTAATTCTCCTTAACGCTCTTTTTGGCCGCCTCGGTTTTGGGCTCGTTAACCAGTGATGGGGTCGCAGGGTTTGCTGATTTACCGCTTAATGTTGTTTTTCTATGGGGCTCCTGAGCCAGCTCGATTGATCCTTTAAAATAGGCACCATCTTCGATTGAGATGCCTTTGGCCCGGATGTCTCCCAAAAAGTCGGCCTCTTTGGTAATTTCAACTTTACCTTTGGTCGTGATATTGCCAATCATCTGGCCACTGATCTTCACATTCTGAGCCTTGATCTCGCCTTCAACCCGTCCCTTGGGACCCATTCTAAAATCATGGCCTTCCAACTGGACGTTGCCTTTCATGGATCCCTCGATAACAAGACTTTCATTGCCACGAATGTGGCCTTCAATGGAAATATTTTCACCAATAATGGTGTTTTCAGCATTGGATGAAGGGGAAGGCACGGGTTTCGGTGCCGGTGCCTCCGGTTTTGTGATCGTGTCGTAAGCTCGGCCCTGGCCTTCTTCTGGTTTTCTACCTTTTTTTAGCATAACGTCTCCTTTCGTTTTAGGTGAATTCCTATTCATATAATGACTCCGTCTGGAGATTTTTTGTACTCAGGTATTACCGGATTATCAACCGATCAAAACACCCGGGGATGAGGTTATTCTTAGTAAAAGTGATTCAGGATGATAATGAGGTAGATGCGTATTGCGGAAATATCTTTGCCAGTTTTTGATCCCGAAAAAAGCGCTGGTTTCGCACCAAATTCAGTTATCCGTTCAAAGATGAGATTTAAGCAGTGAATGGTGTGTCTTTAAATTTGACTTTTTTCAATTCAAGACCAATCAACCCGGATTCAATATTTCCATGATAGCGCCTGAGTGATTGGTGGTGCAAAAAAAATATCACCCCCTTAGCGCTCATTACACGTCCGCCCCCCAAGATATTAAAGCAAAAATTATGCAATTTCAATATATAAGGCAAATCAGTGACAATATAATAGAATTACAAATACTTATAAATAAATGGGTCAGCCGGCCAGATCACAAACTGTGGCAAAAAGTATATCGTGCGTAACCTTTTTTGAACAGGTGTTTTTGTTGAACAGCCCGACTTGATCGCTCGACTTGGCTTGGATGTTGTATTATTTTTAATCTAATTTGTCATGCTTAATGCCCTCCGTGTTTCAGGGATTTGAGTTCGCAGGCGAAAACGACGGTCTAAGTGATTCAAAAGGAGTGTTTATTATGAAATATTTTTTGTACGCTGTTTTGCTTTTATGGATTCCAACTGTCGCACCGGCTGGCACCGGTGCACCGGTTACCTATCAGGTCAAGGGCCAGGCTTATGAAGGATACTACGTCAGTTCTACTAAAGGGGCGCCTTTTGTGTTGCTGATTCACGATTGGGATGGTCTGACCGATTATGAAATTAAGCGCGCCCACATGCTTTCTGACATGGGATATGCCGTTTTTGCGCTGGATTTATTCGGCGCTGGCGTGCGACCCACTGAAGTCAGAGACAAGCGCCAGCATACCGGCGAGCTTTATAAGGACAGAGCAAAAATGCGGGCTTTAATGAAAGGAGCTTTGGAAACAGCCAAAAGCAAAGGCGCCAACGTCGACAATGCCGTTGCCTTCGGTTATTGCTTCGGCGGCGCGGCAGTGCTTGAATTGGCGCGCTCCGGGGCTAACCTGAAAGGCTTTGCCACTTTTCACGGTGGCCTGAAAACACCGCAAGGACAGGATTACAGCAAAACCCTGGGTAAAATCCTGGTCATGCACGGCACTGCGGATAAAGCCATTACCATGGACCAGTTCGCTGAACTGGCCAGAGAACTGGAAGCAGCCGGGGTGGACCACGAAATGATCACCTACGGAGGGGCCAAACATGCGTTTACCGTATTTGGCGGCACCCGTTATCAAGAAGCTGCGGACAAAAAATCCTGGAAGCGTTTTACGAATTTCCTTGAGGATACGCTGAATAACTAAAACGAGGGGTTAGAAAATGGTAAACATAACGGTTGAGGTGATTGAAGAAGCCCTGGGTAAAGAAGTCCAGAAGCTGGACAAACGGGTCCGGGTGGTTGCTGTAGAGCCCGGCAAAAAAAAGAATTTTTACCGGGTAACCCTGAGCAAGGATGGAAAGATGGGGAGTGCCGACCTGGAAAAGGAGATCCTGGAAAAATTCCTTGCCCGTGAAGGTGGGAGCAAGAAATTAAGAAAAGCACTGGGCAAAGCGGTCAGCCATTTGAGCATAAACTACGGCCGGTAGCGGGCTCGCCTGCAGCAAATATTTGTTTCTCAGAGTAAATAGTGATGGATGCCATTGCGCATAAACTCGAAAACGATTTGAAGGCTGGCCTGGTGGATGTGGCCAACCAGCTAATGGCCGCCGTCCAAGTCCAGTATGTGCCAGAGAACACCTTCAACAGCATCGTCAACAATCTGGCCATAATTTTTGACTTCAGCAAAATCGATGACGTCATGTGCGATCAGCTGTGCGGGCCTCTGCGCAGAAAAGTCGAAAATCGCTTCCGGGATTTTGTGCGCATCAGTTTTTCCCGGCGGCACGGTCGAAGCGGACGGATACAACGAGGCCTGGCAGCGCGCCGTGCTGCAAACATTTGTAAAAGAGTAAAAAGGTTCAGAGTTCAAGGATTCAATCACAGCATCCTATGGCGTAGAATGGGAGGTGCTTACGGAGGATTGTTAGCATGGGTGGCCATATTTGTCCGTGGTGGTTTGCATACACATTTGACAACCGCTTGCGATACTTTTTTCACAGACCGGAAAAAATACTGGCCCACTATGTCGCCAGCGGGATGACGGTTTTGGATGTGGGCTGTGGCATGGGTTTTTTTTCCATTGGCCTTGCCAGGCTTGTTGGCGATAAAGGCTGTGTCATAGCGGCTGATGTCCAGGCGAAGATGCTAACGGCGATGCAAAAACGATCTGAAAAAGCAGGTGTTGCAGATATCATTCGCCCGCATAAAAGTGAACCAAACAATCTTGGGATCAACACGCCGGTTGATTTCATTCTCGCTTTCTGGATGGTGCATGAAGTTTCTAGCCCCCAAAAATTCTTCCAGCAGATGGGTCAATGCCTCAATCCGGATGGAAAACTTCTTATTGCCGAGCCCCGATTTCATGTTTCATCGAAACGCTTCCAGGAAATTGTGGATTTAGCTGAAGCGTCAGGTCTGACGTATTGTGAAATCCCAAAGATAAAGCTCAGCCGATCTGCTGTTTTCAACCACTAGGCATTGTGAGTCTTCTGAAGGACTTTATTCCGTGCACATCATAAAAAAATTAGCCAACCGCATCGCCCAAACAAAATTTGCAAGCCGGGCTATTGAAAACGGTGCCGACCTCAGTGTATTTAAGGAGAGGCCTACAGCTCGAAATTTTTTTGGTATTTTATTAATATGCTGTAGTTACATCATCGGCTTGCCGGCGGTCGGATTAGTCGGCGCTTTAGCAGTATCCCGGCATGAACCCTTGCTCATTGTCATCGGCGGTCCCCTTTTGCTGATCATTGCCCATTTAATCTTTTTGGCGGGCATGGTTTTAGCAGGTGGTAATTATGTCATGGTATTTTTTAGATGGGCGACCCGAATCGTTCTTGAGAAACTCATGTGAAAAAATGGGTTAGCGTTCAGAGGTTCGATCAAATAAATCAATGAGCACAAAAAACAACGGGCATTAAGATATAAAAATATTTGATCTAAGCGTTAAGGTCGATATATCCAAGTGGAGTAAGGCGCCTCATTAGACTTTTCTTTTGTTTATTTATGAAAGGGGTGAAATGTTACCATGCTTAAAGCAAAAGATATCATGACAAAGAAGGTTATCACGATTTCTCCTGACACCGAGATTGCGAATGCCGCTAAAATTCTCTTAGAAAAGCGGATTAACGGATTGCCGGTGGTCGATGCGTTTGGCAGGCTCGTCGGCATTCTCTGCCAGAGTGATCTTGTCGTCCAGCAAAAGAGTATTCCCATCCCGTCCGTGTTTACTTTGTTGGAGAGTTTTATACCGTTAACATCCATGAAGCGGATCGATAAAGAGGTTGAAAAAATAGCAGCCCTAACGGTGAAACAGGCCATGACACCCAACCCGGTAACGATTGGCCCGGATACCGATATTGAAGAGGTTGCCCGATTAATGGTCGACAAAAAGTATCACACACTGCCTGTTGTAGAGGGTGACAAAGTTGTTGGAATCGTCGGCAAAGAGGATGTGTTGAAAACATTGCTATCCGAACAGCAGGATATAGGAGAATCTTAGGTCATCAATTTTTCTGTCATCTCAACCTCTACATATTTTTCTCTGGAAACAGGTTTCATATCCTTATATGATACTATTTTGGAATGTTATGCAGGCTTGGTCAAATAGGGGACGTCCATGAAATTATAACTTTCTCAAAATGAACCCACCATCCGGGAGGCAACAATGAAAGCTTTAATCATTTTGGTATTGTTTTTGCCGATTTTGAGTTTCTGCGGCTGCTCAGATGTCAGTCCGGATGCCGTGGAACTGAAGGTCGATTTTACCTGGGAAGGCCTGGTGCCCTGTGCCGTGGGAGGAAACCCCGAAATACGGGTCGGCAGCATCCCTGATGGCACCAAGACTCTGGTCGTCACCCTTTACGATCACGGAATGTCGCATGGTAATCAAAAGCTGGATTATGATGGTACCGGAATCATCAAAAAAGGGGGGCTAGATCAAATCGAAGGGCCCTGCCCTTTTGCCGACTCAGGGCGCTACAAATTTAAAATTGAGGCTGTTGATGAAAATGAAATTATCATTGGTGTCGGCAGTCGCGAACGGTATTACCCTGAAAAAGAATAAATCATTGAAACAAAGCCGGCTTTTTGGATTCAGCGGCAAATCTATTCGCAGATGAAAAGTTGTTTGCTATATATGTTTCGCTGAACTTTTGTTCTCTGATTTGCACTTTTGATCCACTTTGGGTTTGGCACCGCATTTGGGACAGCGGATGTCGTCCCATTCCGCCTTGATGGTTATTTTTTCAAACCCGCCGTGTTTTTTACAGGTAAATTGATAAACAGGCATGCGCGTTTTCCCGGTGTGACTATTTGGCCGGAACATGGCCGCTTATCAGTATTATCGGCTTCTAAGTCAAATTACTTTATTTTTTTCGGATGTTTAGAAAGACAACCGGGCATCTGACCTCACCATCCGGCTTACCCCTTCATTGTCTGCCAGAAATACGGTTTTGAGCGACCTTTCACGGCGCTTGTGCTTCCTTTTCCCTGCTCAAGTTAGATCTTTAATCAGCCGATATAATTGTACATAAGCCAGATTCCGCCAACGGGCAGCCGACGGGAATGGTTCTGAAG
Source organism: Desulfobacterales bacterium (assembly GCA_050123865.1). GTDB lineage: Bacteria > Desulfobacterota > Desulfobacteria > Desulfobacterales > JAHEIW01 > JAHEIW01. Next base: position 16,575 of record JASFGH010000022.1, read on the forward strand.
GAAGGTGTTTGTTAATTCTTTTATGAAAA